>NZ_JBSPKW010000006.1:0-236011 GCF_053848065.1 Mesorhizobium sp. BHscii
CATGCCCCTGCTGGCCCGCCTGCTCCGACAATTCGGCGGACGACAGATACTGTTGCAGTGGCATCCCGTCGGCCATGTCTTCATCCGTCGCCAGAACGTCGTCCGCAGGCAATCCGATCGTGCCAGCCATGTCCATCGGGTCGTTCGGCGACGGAGAGAGACCCGTCAGCTCCCGCACAAAAGCCCACATCTCCGGACTGATGTTAGTGTTTTCGGGGATCATGCGTCATTTCCTCTGTTTTCGATGTTCCGTGTCACGGCTTGATGTAACGCCACGGTGTAAGCGGGGTACGGTATCGCCAACCGGCGACGGATAGCGCGCAGCTCGTCGCCGGCGCCGGGCTCGACCGAGAGGCCGTTCCTCAATCAGGGATTCAGCTCAGCGCCTCTTTCAGGTCCGTGATCAGGAGTTAGTACGATTGCCACGGTGGCGCGCAGACCTTGACGAAACTCATGAGGACCAGCAGATGGTCGCATGCCGAGTTGCCGCCGCAGCTCCATGCGGGGCAGGTCCAGGCGCTGGCGTCGCCTCAACCGCCGGCGCCCGCTTGAAATGTGCAAGCGGCAGAAGGCCAAGGCACCTCGCCGTGGCTATCGCTGTCGATCTATTGGCGCAGGATCTTCATTGTCGGTGCAGTGCCGCAGCATGCTTTCGACCATAGCAGTGACCACGGAGGAGGTCCGGCACTCGTCCAGGAAATGGGTTGCATGGCTGTTTCCATCATTGCGTCGGGAAGGTGGTCATGGGTCAACCGTCGCTGAGATTGAGGGCGTGGCCCACAGGCAGGCCAGCTTGCTCCTGTCTAGCTGCGTGTTCGCGGGAGGCGGGCATGCAAAGGGGATATGCTACAATCCGCGTGCGAGTGCATCGGGCGATAAGCCCGGGACTCAGGCACGGGCGACCTGGATGCAGTTTTGTTCTCTGTGTCTCGCTGACGAGGCTCCGTATTTTCGTCGACAGTGGCGATTGGCGTCGCGTGTTTGCTGTTTCGTGCATGGCTGCAGGCGGCCATGATAGACTGATCGCTCGCCTCGCGAACTTCATGGACAAGCGCCAGGGATCGCCGAGGCCGGCGCTGTCACTCCCACCCGGCACCGACCTTGCGGCTTTGCTGGAAGCCTATTCCCGCGCCACCGGCGGGACCAGATCGAAGCGGCAGCGCGACCTCGCCGTCCTGCGTACATAGGATCGCTGGCCGCGAACCGCCGACTCCGGCGTGAGGGCGCGCGCTATTCATCACCGGCAATGCCAGCATCCACTTCTCGCCGTTGGAAAAGACCGGCATGATGTCACCCGCCAGCAGCTTCGCCTTCGACAGCAGGCCTGCATCCTCCAGCGCTTCGATGTCGGGCAGGTCGCGCAGTGTCTCGAAGCCGAACTGCAGCAGGAAAGCCTTGGTCGTGACGTAGGTGTAGGGCGCGCCGAGTTGCGGTGCGCGCGGGCCGGAGGCGATGAGGCCGAAGCCTCTGAGATTACCGATCAGGTCGCGGCTGATTTCCTTGCCGAAGAACGACGACAGTTCGGCGCGGGTGATCGGCTGAAAGTAGGCGATGCACATCAGCACTAGCACTTCCGCCTGCGCCAGGTCGCTCGCCCGGGGGCTTTCGCCGACGGCCGTGCCAAATGCACTGCGAATAGCGCCCGCATAGGCTGGGCGGGTGAGATGCTTCCAGCCGCCGGCGACCGCGACCAGGTCATAGGGGCGGCCGCGCAGTTCCTCGCGGATATCGTCGATCAAAAGATCGATGCTGCAGCTTTTTCCCAGGATGCGGGCGAGCGTTTCGCGGGAGACGGGCTCGCCGGCGGCAAAAATGGTCGCCTCGACGCGGTGCATCCATTCCCGCCAGCGCGCCGCCGGCGGCAGCTGATCCAGCTCCCGATCAAACAGATGGTCATCTGGCCGGCCCTTCCCTCGTCTGCGCGCCGCCTCAGCCATTGTCTTCACAGCCCGTAGATGCGAAAGGTCGGTCGACCGGACAGCTCGCGTACGGCGCCGAGCTCGACCAGCCGGTCGAACAGCCGGCGCAGGCCGCAGTCGCTCATGCCGGCGATTCTCTGCGAGGCCACGATCGCGTCTTCGGACATCAGCTTTTCGACAACGGCGGCCGCCGCCTTGGCCCTGAGTTTTGGCGCGACGACAAGCAGCCGATCGGCGCGGCGCTCGAGGTCGCTAAAGAGATCGATGGTGCGCAGCGCCGCACGCGCCTGAGCGGCAAGCAACAGTTTCGCCCGTTCCGAGGCGGCCGACACCGAGGCGGTAGCCGCCGGGAGACGGGTGCCGCCGGAATTTTTGCCCCCCGTTGTCTCGCTGCCCAGCAGCGGCACTGCATGGGTCCAGCCGAGCCGCTGCGCCAGCAACGCGTCGGCGAGCCACGCGCCGACGGCGCCTGGCAGGCGCAAGCGCTCCACCAGCGCATCGCTGCCGGTCAGCATCCCGAGCGCGCCTTCGGTGTTGGCCAGTTGTCGAAGCGCGTCGGCCAGATCGCTCGCCGTCTCGTCGACGCAGGCCAGGCCAAAATCGTCCAGCAATTCGGCCAGCGACGCTTTCGTCAGCAACCGCTCCACAGGCTCGACCTCCAGACGCCCGCCAGGCGAGGAGCAAAAGCCCGGCCGGACCGGGATTTGTCGATCTCGGGGGCAAAACATCGCCGGGGCGGGTCAGTAGCACGGCGTCGCGAAGGGGCTGCTTCATCCTCGACGCGCCCCGCCTGCCGCGCCGCTTGAGCGGCTGCGGCGAGCGCCAGCCGCTGCCGCCAGGCGCCGGCCCAGCGCTCTTGCCGGCGCACCAGCGCATCGGGCGCGCCCAGAGCGGCGCCGGCAGCGAGCGCGACCTCCTCAAGATCTTTTCCCGCAAGACTTTGCGCATCCGGAATGGCCCGGCGCAGCCATGCCGGCACCACGGCAACCGGCGCGGCCGAAAGGGCAGCAGCAAGCGTGCCATGGTGGCGCGGAGACGGTTTCGGTCTAAGAATCATCGCAAACAGGATGAATCATAGCGGCGCTTTTGGCAACGATAATAGGTAGAAAGCGCTGCGCCTGCCGTGGTCAAATAATGTCCGGTAAGCTTGCCTTATCGAACGTGCGAACTCGCCTAGAACGAGCGCCGCCAGCCCCTGCTTCTTGACCACAGACATGAGTTTCAGCGCCATCCCGCTCGGCCGCTTGGCGCCGGCTCCCACTTCTGCACGGTCATTCCGACAGTCGAACAGCGAGGTCTGCGCCAAAGCCGCCAGCTCCGAAAAACGCGCACGCCTACGCCAAGGACTGGCGGCACTTTACCTCCTGGTGCCGGACACCAGGGTCTCGAGCCTCTCCCCGGAGCCCAAGATCATCCGGCTCTACATCAGCGCCTTCGCCGGCGAGCCGAGGCAATAGCAGGGTCAAATCCTCACTTCGATTGACAGCCAAACGTTCCGTTCGAGCACGCCTATGAGATGGGCACTTCGGGTTGCCGCACTGGACCGGCATCACGTTGGCAGCCGCCGCGCTGACCACGGGCCGAAGCATGAACCCGGGGACGACCTTAATAGGAAGGCCGCGACACATCGGCCGCTCGATGACAGGTGCGAACGTACCCCAAAAACGAAAGAGACCCTATTCTAGAAGTGACGCCGGCCAATGTGGCCCAGCCGCGAGGCACCATATTTTCACGCACCAGACGCCTGACGTCAGGCTGTCGTCAAGAAGGTCTCCTAATCAGTTTCTGCCGCCGCTGTGCTGTTGCCCAACCCAACCGGCCTTTTGTGCGGCACGCCCTGCTCGCGTACTTCCTCCCCGCGGGCAGGGCGCCATTCAAGAGATCGCCGAAAAGGCAGCTCTGACAAATGAAGGACTGGAGATAAGTGGCTTTACCGAGAATGATCGCCTCGCCGCTTGGCGACCTGGCATTTGCAGCTGAGGCACTTGGAGAGTTTGAAGACTTTTCAAGCGACCACCGGGATCCTGCCGATCGACCGGAGTTTGGCTGCCGGCTGCAATGACGCGCGTAGCAGATGTGCATTCGGTTGGCGGCGGTTCCATCTTCTTCGTAATGGCAATGTTGGTCAGCGCGACGACTGCGAGCAGCCAGGAGACCAGCCTTGTCGACATCCATCAGGGTTCAGAACTCACCGAAGCCGCCCGCCGCCTGGGTCAGGGCGGTTACGAGTTGTCGGACGGCACCTGGGTGTCCTTCGATAAGTGGTTTCATAGCAGCTGGATCGACATGCGATTCGAAATGTTGACGCAGTTGTCGGACGATTTCGGTCTGCTGTGGGGCGCGAGCACGGGTCAACGTGCCGAAAAGGTCCGAATCGACCCGAGTGTGGAACTCGGCTTTGTCGTGCAAAAGCGACCGAGCCCGTCCACCACGCTTTCACTCACCGTCAGATCGATCTTGGGCGGGAACCTGACGGAACAACCTTGCACGGCTGACTACGGCGCGATCGGCGGCGTCCAAGCGGTAAATTGCCGCCTTGCGGCTTCACAACTCCAGCCTGCGCAAACGTTGAAACATCTAGCAAACCTCCACCCAAACCGACTGAAACTCGAACTTCGGTTCATGCATCAGTTCTAGTGATGATGAACGGCGTGGGCGGGACATTACGCCAATGAACAAAAATCCAGACAAGGAAGATGAATATGCGCAAGATCCAATCGTTGCCGGTAGCGCTCGTCGTCGGCCTCGGGCTCCTCCTCTGCCTGACGGCAAAAAATGGTTTCGCTGGTGATCTCAGCAATGGGGCCGCCGTCGCAGAGCCTCTAACCGCGGGGAGCAGTACCTCGGGCTGCCCACAAAATGCCGACGGCACCTTTTGTTGGATGAGCCCGGATATTGGCCAGGCGTGGGCATCAGGCTACACCGGTTCTGGTGTGTCGGTGACTATCGTAGATGACTTCACATTCGATGGCAGAATTGAAGCGGATCTCGGCCTGGGCCCAAAGAACCAGCCGCACGGGAAATGGAACGCCGAAATAGCTGGCATGGTGGCCCCCGGGGCAAACATGTTCGAGCATCACAATAACGACGAGACCCCGATCACCCTGCACGATGGCCTCAATGTCATCAATTTGAGCTACGGCGTTTTTCGTCCAGTAAGCTGGCATCCGCTTGAGCAGTCGATTGTCGACGTGGCCCGAGCGGGTACTGCCTTCATAGCGAAAGCTGCCGGCAACGACGGCTTGCAGATCGGTAGAAGCAAAAGGGATGTGGATTTCCTAGCTTCCGATCTGGTGGGAACGCCAACAACAGTCTTCGTCGGTGCGCTCGATCACAATGGTACTCCCGAGAACAAGGCTGAGCTGGCCATCTATTCGAATTACGCCGGCTCGAATCCGGATGTGCAGAACATGTTCCTGACTGTGGGCGTTGAAGGCGACAACACCGGCCTATACGGAACATCTTACGGGGCGCCTGTGGTTTCGGGCTATGCCGCCATCCTCGGCAGCAAATTCACATCAGCAACACCGATCCAGATCAGAAATCAGTTGCTGGATACGGCCAGGACCGACACGATCGTCAACTATGATCCGGAGACTTACGGCCGCGGCGAGGCCAGCCTCTCGAGGGCGCTGGCCCCCGTTTCGATCAGATAAAAGAGTGGGTCGATCACCGATCTGATATTGCTGCGACGCGTTGCGCGCCGCAAAAAATCGCCTCGTAGCAGAGTTCCGGTAGCGCCCTTGCGAGCCGGCTTTCCTTCGGAGCTGCGGAAAGCTTCTTTTCAGGATCGTAGACGGCGCGAGGGATCGCGTCGTGATCGACGCCGCCAGATGGAGCAGATCCTCCCAATGGTCGAGAATCAGAGTTGTGTTGATCAGCGCCCCGATGTGGTTCGACAGCGCCCGGTATGTATCGCCTTTCTCGAAGGTGTGGAATTTCCGGTGCCTTGAGGTTGCGCAGCTGGCCGCGAGGAGCGGCCGGCCATGCCTTGGCTGCCTTCGGTCTGGTAGCGCTCGACCCACCGCGCCACGATCTTAGGCGACACGCCATACGTCTCTGCCGCATGGGCTTTGGAAGGCTGCCTCCTATCACCGAAAGCGCCATCTCCTCTCGACGCAGAGGCGTGAGACGGGCATTCTTGTGGATGTTCATTCGGACCCTCCGGTGAGTGCTGAAGCGTGGTAACTCCAGTCTCCTCGGTTCGCTTCGAATGGGACAACCTCTCGAAAGCTCACATAGCGTACAGGGCTGAAGAAACTCCCACGGAGCCCCGAGCACGTCGGGCTCGGCGTCGTTCATGATGGCGGCGAGCTTCGGCACCTTGCGGCGGGTCTGACACACCAGTCCGCCTCAAGCTTCGGAGCATTGCAGGCGAAAGTCCGGGCCGGCGGCCGCAACCCCTTTACTCAAACGGCGGTAGCTTCGAAGAGGGCCACAACTCCCCTAATCTCGACTTTCACGTTGGAAAAGCGCTCGCCGAGTGCGGTTTCAAGGTCTTCAACTGTATCCGCGGCGTTCGAGAAAATGCCCTTCCTGTTGTAAAGGTTCATGAGCGCCCGGGCAGGCCGCGAACGCGGAACGCTGCCCTGCAGGATCGTCGCCCCGAACACACGAGCGCCTGGTGCCAACAGCGGGCGCAGATGGTCAAAGGCGACAGCCTTTTCCGGGATTGTCCCGGGGAGACAATGGAACAGATAGCAAAGCGCGGCCGACTTGAATGCCTCAATGGGCGGAAGCGGCGCAAGGATGTTGGCTTGAACCGTCTGCGGCGCGTACCTTCGGATGCGCTTGGCCGCAAGTCCAAGGCAGTCGGGATTGAGATCGAGAAGCGTGATGGCGGGATTGGAAACGGGCCATTTGGCTTTGTCGAGGAAGTAGCCGGTGCCAACCCCGACGTCGAGGTGGCGGGCAGTGACGTTGCGGTCGTAAAGCTTGCGCAACTCCCGCGTCGGGCAACGCCACAGAAGATGGTTTGAGAAACCCAACACAACCCAGTCGTATGTGCGCAGCACCATCGGCGAATAAATCGCGTGACCTGCATCGATCTCCACCCGTGTAGCCGTCATGCGCGCTCCAGTTCCTCAGAAAGCTTCAATCATGCGCTCCGTTGGCTTGGATGTCACACTGTAAGAGCAAGGGCCATGCCAGGGAACGCAGCAGTCGCTTCTTATTGAATTTGCTCAAGTCTCGCTGTGAGCGGTAGCGTTGCTTTTGTCCAGTTCCCCACAAATTTCACGGATCGAATACCTCCGGACAAATCGATGCGCTCGTCAATCAAGGGCATCAGGCACTTGCCGTCATCAGCCGCAACGAGGCAAGCCTCCCTTGAAACCGAACTGTGGCTCACCGCCGATTGGATGCAAACAACCGCGCCGGCGTATCCGAACAGCATGATGCTGCTGTGCATCGAAGAGGAGCGCGTCGTTGCCCGCGACAACACAGTCGCCTTCGCCCGGCTGCGATTGCAAGTCCCGCACAGCCGGATTCCACATCACTCCGTCAAAGCCGCGGTCAAGATCAGGCACTACCCCGATGGGACGCTCGCGGTCTTCTATGGCACGCCGCATTGCTCGATACATGCCTGACGCCTCCGCAACCTGGGACCGATATCAGGCTGGTCGAAACGGTCCGCCAACGCCACAGTGCCGACGACCACGATGCGACCAAAGAGACTGATATTCGACAGGGCCGCATCATGGATCGGCCCGGCCGTATTGTCCACGAACACGTCCACGCCATTCGGGCAGGCGGCGGGCGACTGCCTTGGCGCGTTCAGCCATCTCAAGCGTCGGATGAGATAGATGGAGCTTTGCTGAGAGCCGGAAACCGGTTCGGATCCACTTCCCTAGTCCTCAGCTCGGCTGTGTCGCGCTCACCTTGTATAATCATCTCGCGTCCGCAGCGCACGATCCCGCTCGATATTACGGTCCCGCTCGATATCAAGGCGTTCGAAATACCAGGACGCATCATCATCATCGGACGAGTCTGTCTCGACGCTTGCTTCCCTATGGTCGTCACCGCTCTTGGAAAGATATAGCGTAGGCTTGTCTGTCCGCCGCCATTCACCGTCCTCATTATTCCATTTTTCCGGATGCTGTGCAGGATCAAGGACCCAGTTATCTCCTCCCACATGAGCAAAACCCATCTGCATGAGACGGTCCTCTGCCCCACTAGCAGCAGGACGTGACAGGACCAATGGGCGTTCGCCGTCAAGCCGAAGTTGATGCTCAAGCAGGATATCACCGGCATTCTCGACAAGGGGGTGAGTAACCCGAAGAGCTACTTGGGAGGTGATATCACTTCGCCCGGGAAACTGGGCGTGAAACCGTCTACCCGCGACCCTCAAGCTGCCTTCTGTCTTCAGAAGGCCAACGCTTTTGTCGCCTAGCTTATAGCTGAAATATCGTGCCTCGGCCGCATCGTTGTTGGTGCTGGCGTAGCCTCTAGCAACGTTTGCCGCGCTCAAGGCCTTTAGCGACACGAAACCCGAGTACTCTTGCGGGTTATCGGCAATGTGCTTGATATCATCGCCATAGAAAGCCTTCACTTCTCTCCTGAAGGTGGACCTGTCGATCTCCTCGATCGGAGGTTGCGAAGTCAGGAAATATGACCGTGGCTCTCCCGAGGATGAACTTGGGCGAAGATCGGACGCCACGCCTGCAACATTCTCCGCAAAGCGGTCAATATCTGCTGCCCGATTTGATCCGTCGGCCTGGTTAGGACTTGGGGACCGGCTGGACGAGGCATTGATTCGGCCGTACATCAGATTCGCTCTCCTGTCGGTAGGTTTGAATGGCACCCGGGCTGATTACTCCCAAGCACTGAAGAGCACGCTAGACCGGGTAGCTGACCATAAGCTTACGCGTGGATTTGAATTCGTTGTGTTTTAAGCTAGGAGCCTGTCCGAGTAGTCACTGGTCAAGTTGGGACGAGTCTGATTCCTTGCGGACTTATGAGCAAGGAATTTCGCCGCTGGAAGATCGATGAGGCACAGCTTCTGCGGCCGAGCTTGCAGGATTACGTGCCCAAGAACCACCTCTCTCGGCTGATCGTGGCGCTGGTGAGTGTCGCTTTCACTTCCCGATTTCAATCGCGGAATAGTCATGCGCTGTTTAGGTTTGGGCGCTACGAAGGCCATGATTTTTCGCTAACGATTTCACTGACTGCTCATTTTGCCGAACCGATTGCACACCCCAAAACCGGCGTCCGCCGCGTCACACTCCGATGAAACATGGTTGGCGACACGTCGCGTTGCCCGCGAGCTGGACAGGATTCTCGACGGTTCGGGTCCGCGTCGGTCCGCAATCGCGCGCGCGGCAGCCGAACTGCGCCTTTCGACGCGGCAGGTCTACAATCTGCTCACACGCTACCGTGTCGACCGGACCGTGACCTCGCTCTTGCGCGGCGGGGATGGCACCCGGAAGAAGCGACTTCAGCAGGACATCGAGGATGTGATCGCGGCAACGCTGCGAGAGCAATGGCTGGTGCTCGAGGCTCCGCCGCTGGCTCCGGTCGTGGCGGAGATCCGTGCCCGCTGCGAGGAGACCGGACTGGCCGCTCCGTCCTATCTCATGCCGCGCCTGAGAGCAGTTATCAGCGCGCCCACGCTGCGCCATGCGGTACTGTCATCAGCGATCCGGGGTATGATGCCGACACTGGACTGCTCCTCGTAGGGGAACGGCTCTGGCGGCACGTCTACCCGTCTAAACGCGAAGGACGCCCTGGCGGTGCTGTCGGAACCGATCGCCGCGGTTCCGTTCGTGGGCGATAGTGACCGCGCCGCTGCCCTCGCGCTGCTGATCACCAGCGTTCTTCGCCCCAGCCTGAAAACCGCGCCCATGTTCGCGGGTCCGCACCATCTGCCGGCACCGGCAAGAGCCTAGTCTAGGCGCAATCTTGCGCATGCCGCGAGGCCCGGTATTGGCCGGTGCGACGCTACTCCGATGCGGTTCGGCGTCAGGTCGTATCCGTCGTGCGTCGCCACCAGTGCAAGGGTTCCTCCGGAACTACGCAGGCCCTCTGCTCATGTCGTATTCTGTCGCAATGCTGAACAACTGCGGGATGTCCGGGTCATTGACAGCAACGTCACCCGAAACCGAAGGTGGTGGCATCAAAAGCTCAGCGCGAGAGAATCGGCCTCCACCTCCATTCTCAAGCGCCTGTTCCGGCACCTAGTATTATTGCAGCCCGACCTTCAAGTCGCGCAGCACCGCCGCAAGCCCGGGTTCCTTGAGAAGGGGTCCGTGCCTGACCGTGCGCAGCTTCGGTACTGCCCGATCGTAGATCGCCAGATTTGTTTCACCGTTCAGCCGCGACGGGTAAATGATCCCATCTAGCTGCGCCGGGTGATGGTGAATCGCTATTGACCATCGACGCGACAGGCTCTGCTTCGAACCGCGTGCAACATCGCTGGGAATGCCCATTCGCAAGGGACCGTCGCCCCGCAAGTCGACGAGCGACAACGCCGCGGTAACCTCGACCAAAGCATAGCTGCGCTCCGTGAGGTCCCGTTCGTCGAGGAGCAGATTGCCTACCCGGCCATCGCCCTGATCACGCAGTACCGCCTCGACAAAACAGACCTTCGAGCTGCTGCCAAGATAGAGAACGCCGAAGCGATTAGCACTCATACGGCGACGAGGATCACTGAACCGGCTAGGACCCTTGCCGAATCTCAGCGGATTCTTGAAACGCGTAAGAAAGATGCGCCCGAACCGCGCACCAGCGTCGATCGTCGCGCTATCCAGCGCGACAGTCGTGAATTCCGATGGAGGATCTCGCCCAGGCACTCAGGCAAAGGTGCCGTCAGCAATGCTGTCGGCAACTGCGAGCGCCTCATCGGCTTTGCCGCGCCGCAACGCCTCGCGACCCGTCATGCCGTCGAGCTCTGGGTGGGCCTGGACGAGAAATCGATATACCGACCATGGGCCACCGCCGAGACGCTCGAAGAGACGCGGAAGGGCTGCAAACGGCTTTCCATCTCCGCCGACTTGCCAAGCTGGAAAGCGAAACCCGCGTTTGGCACCATCGAGACCCAACACCTGGTGGTTTTGGCGTTTGGTGTTGACGGTCATGCGACTGGTGCCTAGCAGCATGGCGAATTTATCCGCACTCAGCATGTCCTCTCGCGCGAGGATCATTGCGGCGTGCACCTTGCCGCGCGCACGTGCCTCATCGAGCGCGTCCGCCAAATCGTCAGCGGTATCAGTTCCCGGCTCGTCCATTGGAATGACGGTAGTGTCACCCGTTGGATCCACCTTGACGCAGAAACTTACCGCTCGACCCGCCGCTTGGCTTTCGGCCATCGCCTTGCCATAGCCAGCCAGTAGTGCCTTCACCTTGGCCGGCTTTGCCGAAATCACCTCGACAATGTTGCGCGGTGCGCGGAAAGTGACCCCCGCCACACCCTTAGGCAACGCGGCGCCTCCATTGGTTATGAATGCGGTCGTGAGCATTGCCTGCGAGGAATGCCTCGGCGACCGCTTGGGGCCGTGCCCGCTCGACTTGGTTTTGACGTTAGCCATATCGCACCTCTTGGGCTCCAATATGGTCTCGTTCGTCAATCTCGTCAAGTTCGTAAATCTCGTCACCTCCAGCTCCGTCAACTCTCAGCGGTTTTGGCGCCTTCCGGGCAGTGATCGACTAAAAGTCAGGCTTGTACCTCAGACGCGATCTATCAGCGGCGCCGAATATGTGCTCATTCCGCCCTATACGGACGATGCGGCGTCTATAGACTCTGCATATGGAAGCTCTCGCCGGGTGGCAGCCCCGGGGGGCATGCGCTGCTCGCCTCGAGGTGGAGAACCGGTGCGGCGAAGAACGGACGTTGGCAAAATTGCAGACATTTATCGCCTGCTCTCCTGTGCGCTTTCGGCCGCGAACAAAACGTTCTTGCGGCAAAGGCTGCGTTGGACTCAAATTCTTTTTATCGTCTTGCCGGCTTTGGCAATCCCATTCCAGGACCGCTGCTTTGTCCGGTTTCTGACAGCGGTGCAACGCCTATCGGCTTCAAAACACCAGCCGTGTCCGCGACCTTCGAATTGATCCAGCGTAATCAGAAGTTTAGTGGGCTTGAGCGGGGGTTGGCATGGCCGTTGCTGTTGAAGGGCAGCAACATTGACTGAATAGACAAACAGACAACTACCCCAGGCTGCGCACACGACGCGCATTAGCGATATGATCGGATGAATGCTTTGTCGTTGGGCAATAAGACGATCTCGGATCAATTGATCCGAGCGGAGAATCGGCCATGCGGCTTTGATTATCTTCGCTTATTTCTGTCAATTGCCGTCTTGTTGAGCCATAGCATAGGCATATGCTACGGATGGCATGCACCTTTGGTCATATGGCTGTGGCATGGTCCGCTGCATCCCATATTGTATTTTATCGTTCCAAGCTTTTTTGCCCTGAGTGGATTCCTAGTCGCCGGAAGCCTGGAACGTAACACCGTCCCGGCGTTTCTGACCCTCAGGTTTATCCGAATTTTCCCTGCCCTTTCCGTTGAAGTGCTGATTTCCGCCCTGTTCTTGGGCACGCTCTTAACCTCGCTCTCTCTGAGGGATTATTTTTCCCATCCAGAATTCTGGCGCTACCTCGGCAATATAGTAGGCTGGGTGCACTTTGACCTTCCCGGCGTCTTCGAGAACCGACCTCCCCCGAACCGTGTGAACGGATCACTTTGGACTGTTCCCTTTGAACTGAATTGCTATATTGCAATTGCAGCTTTGGGAATGGCTGGTCTCGCTAAGAGACCAATCCTTTTCACAAGCGCAGCCGTCTTTGGCATGCTCGCGCTTTCCGCAGAGGCAGCCTTCACTGGCTTCTTTATCGTTGGAGCCAACGCTCCTGGCGGGGTGCTAATCCTATCGTTTCTATTCGGAGCTGCAATCTATCTCGTCCGGAACGCATTGCCGTTCTCGCTTCCGCTGTTCGTTCTGAGCTTCGCGCTGTCCTTAGTGTGCTTCTACTTCGGGGCGATGTTCTACCTCGCTACACCATTCGTCGCCTACTCAACGGCATACATCGGGCTACTCAATCCAAGGCGAACGCTCCTGGTACGCGGCGCCGACTATTCATATGGCATCTACCTCTACGGCTACCCTTTCCAACAGGCAGCCTTTCAACTGCTTCCTGGCGGCACATTCTGGCTTTTGAACATCGTCTATGCCGTCCTCTCTTCAGGCGCAGCTGCGTATCTCTCCTGGACTTTTGTCGAGAAAAGGGTTTTGGATCGGCGCGCGGCCGCGCTGCTGCGCGTCGCAAAAGCCTTGGAGTGGCTTCAGTTGTTTTTCACGGCCTGTGCCAACGCCCTTGGCAGGTGCATCCGGTAGGGCGAGACGTCGGCGAGCCAAGCCTTCGCGGATCTATGTCGTTGAGCTTACCATTTTTATGTCGCCGGACTGTCCGTCCGTACAGGCTCGTTTTCCCAGGATGCGTCATGACCGGCATGTAATCGGCTCGACATAGTTTGTCCTGCCTTCTCTCTCAACAGCGGACGACAGGATGATTGGCGCAGAAGAGCACTTGGGCAGGTGCCGACTGCTTCGTACGCATACCAAGGCCGACTCGACTGGTTTGATTGGCGTTGCGTGTTGACACGAAGGAAGTGTCCACGAAGGCGCTAGTAGTGGTGGACGTCGCGACGGTCATGGCGACCGGTCGACGGGTCACTCCCACACCATATGAGGGCAGAACTTGAAAAAACGGATCGGCGCATGCGCTCTCGCTGGAGACCCGATCTTGAGCATCGACAACGTGACGCATATTCTGAAAAGTGACCAGCTTTGCCAAATGCTCACGCAAGACGAGATTCAGGTTCGCGTCCTAGGCTCGTCAAAGAACGTCCGCATTCCTGCGACCAGCCTCATATGCGCTACGGGCAACAACCTGACGGTCTACGGCGATCTAAACCGGCGCACGATCCAAATCCGGCTTGATGCTCGATGCGAAAGACCTGAGGAAAGGCATTTCGAGTTCGACGCAATCGACCTTGCTATGCGCAAGCATCCCGAGCTTGTTGCGGCGGCGCTGACGGTCGAGCGAGCCTATCTATCAGCCGGAACACCTAACAAGGCCTCACCAATGGGTGGTTTTGAGGATTGGAGCGACCTGGTGCGGTCTTCCCTGATCTGGCTCGGGTTGGCTGATTGTCGGGGCGACATCGCCGCTCAGCGGGCTGTGGACCCAGAGAAGGA
This sequence comes from Mesorhizobium sp. BHscii, assembly GCF_053848065.1. Lineage (NCBI taxonomy): Bacteria > Pseudomonadati > Pseudomonadota > Alphaproteobacteria > Hyphomicrobiales > Phyllobacteriaceae > Mesorhizobium > Mesorhizobium sp. BHscii. Next base: position 14,114 of record NZ_JBSPKW010000006.1, read on the forward strand.
CGAACTTGCCGAAATCATCGAAGCACTGCCGAGTCGGCCATTCACGACGCGGGAAATAGCTTTCCGGGTTACCGACAGTCCGGCCCTGAAGGAAGCGCTTGGCAGCTTCATCGAGCGGAGTGGCGCGTTTTCATCAAAGAGGTTCGGGCGGTATCTAGCGCGATATGCCGGTACACGGATCGCGGTCATTGGATCGAGCAATTGCCTCGTGACAGCAACAGCAACAGCACTGTCTGGCGCGTAGCTGGCGAGGGTCATGATCATTTGTCATTAACGCCGGGCCATCCAGAAGCGGAGCCCCCAGGATGGTAAAGCGGCGTCTGCCGCATTGAACCGGCGACAGACATTTGGGGAGCGAGGATCAATCGTCTTCCATTTCAAAAGTGCGGTATTCGCCGCTTTCGTTGTCGTAGACCTCGACTTCCACTGTTGACCCGTACCGCCGAATGCTTTCGACGGTCACGTCTCGATATTCGCCAGCACCGCCGTCGAATACTTCGATGTCCCTGCCCGTTCTAACAAGATTACCCTTGCCAATCTCAACCGTCTCGCCGGTCGTCGTGTCCGTCCCGTCCCAAGCATATGTATCGGACGTGCCCAAAATAAATCCGATTGCGAGCACAGCACATTTGATCATAACAGCCTCGCCTAATGGCAGTGATAGTCGCCAGTTTTGTGGTTCATGTGGCACCCATTTGAGTCTGTACCGCCACCATGGCTCAACGCTGGGACAGCGCCATACGCACCAAAAAGAACACTAAGAACCAAAATCAAATATTTCATTTTTGCCTCCCTCAAAAACATGGTTATTCCGCGCATCGCGCGACGAAAGATAATCCCCCAAACAGGCGGCGGCAAATCAAAGACCTCTTCGACTTGCCGCGTCATTGTCATTTCTTGCTCGGAGGTGCCGGCTTAGGAGGCTGAGGCGGGGGCCGATTGACAGGAGGCGCGGGTGGTGGTGTTGGGTGTCTAACTTGACCGCCGTCGCCGCCGCCTTTTCTTCCGCTGCCTGGTTTGTCTGGATGAGCCGAAAGGTCACCTTGCATGAATAGTCCCCCCTTGTTCGAATGCATTAAGAGCGCAAATATCGAAATGCTGCAAGAGGTGCTTAGGGAGGCTGAAAGCTATCTTGACGCCCAACTCACCTCAGCTATCGCGGCAGACCAGCGGGCGTATACTTTTGCTGGTGCCGTCTCAGCGGCTTCGGTCATTCTTGTCGGGGCCGCCTATAGCCTGGTGACAAGTCACCCACCCGACACTCTTTTGGCGTTCACGGCTTGGGCCGTTGCCGTTTCACTATTTGTTGCGGCATGGATGGCGGTGATATCCGCGCGATCTGTCAGTTTCGAATTCGTAGGGAACCAGCCCAGCAAGTGGGCGGCAGACGTTGAAAACGGAAAGTCATTTGCTCACGCTATAGCGGAACAGTGCGCTCACTATGATGGAATGATCGCACAGAATAATTTTGTAATGGATAGAAATAGCAAGATATTCAATGGTGCCGTAAATTTGGCCCTCGTAGGGATTGGGGCAGGTGGCATCGCGTTCTTATTGTGGCTTGGTTCGTTCATCAGAACTTGAAATCTCTGCCGGATTTCCCGGATCGATTTCAGCCATATCCATGAATTTCGCAGTATGGCGGCTTGTATATGTCACTCTACTGCTAAATCTCCGCGTTGGGATAAAACTGATCCGGAAATCCGGAAATCCGGGGCTGCATGTTTTATTCGAAGCTCACTAATAAGTTATGTTCGGTGATCGTCATTGATGCTTGGGAAACCGACGTGCATACCTCACGTGCGGTATGCAGTCGTTTGAATTTAAATATCTTTTTGGCGCACCCGACGGATTCGAACCTGTGACCTCTGCCTTCGGAGGGCGAGTGGTCCATTTCGTTCAATCCGCTAGTCCTTCCCGCTCATCAAGTCAGAAAGCAGGCGCCTTCCTGGAAGTGCGGGCCAACAGCAACCGACGGTTTTCGTCTCGTTCCCTCGCGACCGACCCGCTTCGAGCATCCGACGTGAGATCGCCTCTTGCTGCTGGCGCAGGTGATCGCTCAATAGCTTGTTGCGTGTGATGTAGCCTGCATTCACGCCCGGGATCGAGTGGTTCATCAAAAGGTGAACGTCCAGCTCCGCAATGCCCGCAGCCTGGGCGATCGTGCGAAAAGTCTGCCGCAGGTCATTCCCCCATTTCGACAGATCGCTGCGCTTCTCTTTGTGTTCGATGATGTGACCGCTTTCGCTGTCGGCCGGGAACAGCCATTCGCGAGATTGCTCGCCATAGAGAGCCCTACCAATACGCATCACTCGAACCAGGCAGCGGATCATGGCGTTCGAAAGCGGTATGTCGAATGCCTTGACCTCACCACCCTTCGGCCTGGGTATGTGCAGGACCCGCGCGCGAAAGTCGACATGTTCGACCCGCGCCTTCCTGATCGCCTCAGGGCGGTGGCCTGAGAGCAACATGAACAGATGCAACTCCCGCCGAACAGGGTTCTTCAATGCCGCGAGTTGAGTGAACCAATCTTCGAGATCCGAAAGCCCCAGCGCGGAGTTGCGCCGATGTTCGGCATTCCAGTCTATGGCTGAGACCGGGTTGTCCGCCGGCAGCGTGCGGGCGACCTTGCGAGCATGATTGTAGACGGCGCGCAGCGTTCGCATACACCCATTAGCGATATAGGCGCCGTTCTCCTTGGTCAGTTTTTCGTGCCGAACAGTCACGAGGGAAGGATCATTGCCCAACTTGGAAAGCGGCTCGTCAAGCCAATCGGCCAGCAGCCGCTCGACGTGATCCCGATAGTTGTTGATCGTTCCATCGCTTCGGCCTTTGTTCTTCATATGCCCGTCACGGTATCGCTCCCAGGCAATGCGCAGCGTGGGATTCGCAATCGATGGCAAATCGACCGCCGCAGTGTCGTTGTCCTGCTTGCGCGTCCCCGCGCGAGGGTCAACGCCGTTGGCGATCTTCCCGAGAATGTCCTTGGCCTTCGCCCGCGCCGCGCGCGTTGTAAGTTCTCCAACTTCGGCAACTTTCATTCGGACCGAAAGACGCTGCCCTGCCTTCCTTCGCTCACCCTGGACAACGAATGTTTTCTGCCGTTTGCCGACAAGCACCATGAAGCCCGGGAGGTCGGTGTCTCGAGCAAAATATTGCCCCGAGGATGCCGGCTGGAGGCTGGCAATAGCGCGGTCGGTGAGGGTTAGTCGAAGGTCTGTCATGAAATTAGTACGGCATTAGTACGGCAATTGTGCGATGTTCGATCTGGCTCGATCTATTGGTTTGCCTACGCTGACATAGCCCCGCAGTACGAAACAACAACAACTTTAATAGGTTAGACGCATCGCAATCATACAACAGCGGGCATTGGGAAACAACAGGAAAGGCTGTATGACAAATTCCTAATCTGTAGGTCACAGGTTCGATTCCTGTCGGGATCACCAACAAAATCAAAAAATTGGTGATCATTTGGGCGGCCGCCATGTCGCGCCATGTTGCAATTGGCTACCGTTGATTTCCAAAGGTTTCCTGCGACTATCGGCGGATCCACGCGACATGGACGCGACATGGGGGAGGCTATGGGACTGGTTTGAGGCAGCGGGACGTTACAGCTGACGCCGGCGAGGCATCAGCGGGCCGGTTGACCTCCGCCTATCGCGCCTTGCCCGAATGACGTCGAGCAAGGGCTGGCGCGGAGGCCGGCGATAAGCCTCATGACGCTGCGCCCTCGATTTGCTACAGTGGCCAGCGCACTTGCCGCATCCCGTTCCAGTCCAGAATTTCTAGATTGGGTGAAGGGGATCGTCGCAGCTTTGCGTCACCAACTTAGAGGTATATCCAACCTTCGGAAATACCGTTGCACGTCCGGGTGTTCGCGGTCGTCCTGCCTGGGGCAGTTCAGCGCACAATGATCACCCTCAAGCGCCATGGCTAGTCCTGGAGCGCTGATGCGAAGCGGTGCGCCGTCTGATTGGCGAGGTGGAATTGAATTGCTTCACCAAGCGTCGCAACGTGTCCTCCGACAATCGATAGTCTTTGAACACCTCCAGCGCCTGCTTGACCGTAAGGGCCTCGGTGCCGGATATATGAAGCGGTCGAAGACGCTCGCCTGTTTTTGGCGCTGTTTTGGCAGGAAGACGAACGACGCTCGCTCTCATTCCTCGCGACCTTCTGACCAGCAACGAAACGCGCTGTTAACGCCGTTCGCGGGTGACAGGATGTAGGCCGCAGTTCGAAAGTGTAGTCTGCATTTAGCTGTCAGCCGCGGAGGCGGAAATGAAGTTGCTTGGGATTGCGCTCCTGTGCACGGCCATGATCGGCCTTGGAATGCCGCCCGTTCGAGCTGAGGATCAGCCGGCTCTGCCGAACAGCGAAGCAGCAACAGAGCAGCCGCCAGTTCATTGCGAGGGGCAAAACTGTCTCCCGCCGGCGGATAACCCTGTGCAGGAATGCACCGGACAAGATTGCATGCCAGCTCCGCCGACTGAACCGGGTCCGGAGATTGAGCAGGTCGAGTGAGCAGCAGCAGCGGACGATCTCTCTGTTGGCAGGGATACGGCTCATTGGTTCCCGCTCTTCCGGCCAGCAGCGCCACCACTGGCGTTCCAGACTGCGCCAACCAAATCGACGCCTAGGCTGCACGTTCGCGAACAGCCGGAACCAACGGCGACGACAAGCGGTTTACCGATCGAAGGGACTGCAATGGATGCAGGATAATGGAATTTCTGGATTTGGAATTGGCGAGAGCCCGACAACGGCTCAGCCGAGCGGAGCTCTCCCTTAGGCGTGCGAATGAAATGCTGGATGAAGACTGCGGTGTCGGCATCAATATCGCGTTGTGCAGCAGGATACGGGCTGCGCAACGTCGCGTGGCCGAGGCCAGATCGCGGTTGATGAAGATCGATCCAACCAGCGCTGACGGTCTTCGCACGGGTTGAACCGTCCCGCCCGTCGACGCCGCGATAGATCGGGGTCATGCGGCATTACCTCTTGGCCGCTGCCCGTGCCCACTTCGCAAGCAAAGTTCGCGCTGAACAGCGTCATGAAGCGCTCGCGGTTCGCGGTTGGTGGTATCCCGATTGAACCCGGCACGTTGCGTCTGTCCGCCCAAGGTCGCAACCTTGCTTCAGTAGTTCGTCGCAACGGCGCCGCGCTTGACCGAAAGCACCTCGGCAACACGTCGGACTTTGCCGACACGCTTCGCCATCGGGAAGGCGATCACCAGACAGGGCGGGTTCCAATCCAGAAGTTCGAGCTGCTTCATGCAACCCTCCTCTTGGCTCGCGCGTAAGCGCCTAGTTCTTCACCTTCATCGCCTGCCCCCGCAAGGGGGTCCAAAGCCGCCCTCCGTCAAACCGATAGCCCGGCTAGAACCATCATGTTGGTATAAAACTGAAACACTATCGTGCAGATCGCTGCGAGCGAGATCGGCACGCCAAACGGCACGACGCCTTTGCGGTCCAGGTGCTGAACGTAGAGTCGGAAAGCGCCTTGTGGCAGTATGAACGGATTTTTGACGACCATCGCCGTGGCGAGAGCGAAAACCAGCAGCAGCACTGAAAATACGACGAGGCCGCTGCCGCCTATCAGCAACGGCACCACCGTCATCAGCTTGACATCGCCGGCCCCGATCTTGCGCATGGCCCAGAACGGAAAGAGCGCAACAAACAGCAAAAGACCGGCAAGCGCGCTCAGGCCCATGTCCCACCACGACCCGGATTGCACCGATAGGAGCTGCAGCGAGCCCAAACCGAGGCAAAGCAGCAGCAGCACGTTCTGGTTGGATATCTTCTGGGTGGTGAAGTCGAGCCAGGCGATCCTTGCCAGCAAAGGAATGGCTAGTCCCTTCAGCAGCAGCGATGCGGCGAGCAACATGCTGTCGCCTTACCGCTCGAGATTCTTCACGCTCGACGACAGCAGCTGCAGATTGTTGGCCACGGTCGGATCGTTGGGCGCCAGCTCATAAGCCTTGAGGAAATTGCTGCGGGCGTCCTGCAGCTTGCCGCGCAGCAGATAGGAATAGCCGACATTGTTGTAATATTCGGGCGTCCCGCCGACCAGCCGGAAGGCTTGGCGATAGGCGTGGTCGGAGAGGTCGAAGCGGCGGATGCGATCGCTGCAGGCGGCCAGGCCCATCCAGGCACCACCATCATTGGGCGCCAGTTGTGTCGCCTTGTAGAACAAGGCGCCGGCATTGCCGTAATTTTCCGCGCGGAACTGGTTCTTGGCTTCGGCAACGGCCTGGTCCGAGGCATAGTACTCGACGTCGCTGACCGTCTTCAGCCCGTCGAAGGCATCGCCAAATGCCGTTACGTCACCTTTTGAGGGCTCGTTGGTGCGGACGACGCCGCTGGTATCAGCCGTCTGACAGCCGGAAAGCACGATAAGCAGCAAACCGGCTAGGGCTGCGAGGCGCATTGGCCCTATCATTTCGTCCCCCAAAAGAGTTCTCCGACTCTGTATTTCGACCAAAGCACATGATCGTCTAGAAGAAAATGCCCCTCATTCGGATGATCACCGGTAACATGATGACCATCAAGACGACCGGAAAGATGCAGAGCCCCAATGGGATCATCATCTTGACCGGCAAAGCATTGGCGCGCTCTTCGGCACTCAGGATTCTCTGGCTGCGCATTTCGTCGCTGTAGACGCGCAAGGCTTCCGTGAGACTAGTGCCAAGTTCTTCCGACTGCCTGAAAAGCACAGCGAGCGCCCGCGCCTCGTCAAGACCAATGCGATCGGCGAGTTCGCGCAAGGCCTCGCGCAATGGCTTGCCGGCGCGCAACTGCAAAGTCATGATCGAAAGCTGGATGCCGAGCCACCTGTGGGTGCCGGCTAGTTCACCGCTGACACGCTCGACGGCCGCCTCGAGGCTCATTCCTGCGTCGGCGCAGGTTATCATCATGTCCATGAAATCCGGAAAGCCACGACGATAGATCCGCTTTTGTGCCTTCTCGAAGCGATCGAGCAGGACGCTTGGAACCACGATGCAGGCGAGCCCAAACAAAGCAGAGCCGGCAAAAGCTACGAAAGCGGGCAATTCAGGCGGCAGGACGCGTGACAGCAGCGCATAGGCAGCCAGAAAGCCGACACAGACCGCGCCAAGCCGCGACAAGGTGTAAATGAGTGGAGCGCTCGACTGGTAAAAGCCGGCGCGAAAGAGCTTCGCGTCCAAGGCGCTGGGCTCGTCCCGCTCCTTTTCGATCGATCGAAAATATGCATCCACTGGCCGCTGCGCTGCGATCTTGGCCAGCTGCTCCTGTCCAACGAGCGAACGGCGATCGGCAATACCTTCGGCCATCAGGCTTTTTGCGACCAGCTTCCGCGTCTGCAGCGCCGGCAAGAAGACGAGCGCGCCGAACAGAAAAAGTGCCACCGCCGCCACGAAGACGGCGATGGAAACCAACATACTCAGGTTCTGGACGTTCGAAAACAAGTTACGCTTCGCCCCTGTTCAGAAATCGAAATTGACCATTCGATACATAATGAAATCGCCCAACAGCGCCCACGACCCGAAAATCAGGAACACCGGCAGGATGACCGGGTTGTTCCAGACCGTTCCGTAGTAGGCTGGGGCAAGTATCTGAAGGATCAGGAACATCGCGACCGGGAACAGTGAGATGATCCATGCCGACACTCGGCCCTCGGACGAAAGCGCCCTGATTTTCATTCGCAATTTCTGCCTCTCGCGCAAAACTGACGCCAAATTGTGTAGAATCTCAGTGAGGTTGCCGCCGGTCTTGGCTTGAATTGACAGCGACACCGAAAGCAGATGAAGACCTTCGAAGCCTACGCGTTGTGAAAGCTTGCGCACGGCTTGTTCAATACTGAGTCCAAAGGTGATTTCGTCGGAAACGATGCCGAATTCCGTGCCGAGCGGATCAGGCATTTCGCGGGCGACGAGACCAATCGCCACCGAGGCCGGATGTCCGGCGCGCAGTGAACGAACGATCATGTCCAGCGCATCCGGGAGCTGTTTCGCGAATTTCTGGATTCGCTTGTTGCGGGCGCGCCGCAGAACAAGAAGCGGCAGCACAAATCCGACCACCAGAAAAACGATGAGGGATGCGAAGGTCGAAAAACCCAAAAAGATCGACAACAGCGACGCCAATGCCAGGCCAGCGAGCAGGAAGGTCGCGGCGAAAGACAGCGGGTTTCCGGTGATACCGGACTGGGTATAGAGCCTGTTCAGCCCGATCAGGCCAAAGAGAAAGTCGCCCGAATCCGTCAGCCCGCGTTCGCGCAGCAATCCTTGCAAGGTCAGTTCGGCCGGAACGTCATCAACCAGACGCTTCATCCGGCGGTTAATCGTCCTGACTCGCGAGCGGCGCTTGGCAAAGGAAAAATACAGGGCCTCGCCAGCAAGAATCGTCGAGGCGGCCGCGAGCACATAAATGAAGTAGAGCAAAGTCTGGCCGGTGGGCATCAGAGCGCAACCTGCGGATTGAAGGCGTCCTTGGCAAAATGATGGCCCAGGGTCGCCGCCTCCGGGGCAAAGCGTGGACGGACGCCGGTAGCGCGGAAATCGCCAATGATTTTGCCCTCCGGCGTCACCTCCCGGCGGACAAAATGGTAAATCTCCTGAAGCTGGACGACATTGCCCTCCATGCCGGTCAGTTCGGAGATTGAAACAACGCGCCTTCCACCGTCCGAAAGACGCTGCGTCTGCACGATGATGTCGATGGCCGACGCAATCTGCGCTCGGATGGACTCGTGGGTCATCGGCATGCCGGCCATGCCGACCATCTGCTCGAGGCGGGAAATCGCGTCGCGTGGCGTGTTGGCATGGATGGTGGTCATCGAGCCTTCGTGGCCGGTGTTCATCGCCTGCAGCATGTCGAAGGCTTCCTCGCCGCGAACCTCGCCGACGATGATGCGGTCGGGCCGCATGCGCAGCGCGTTCTTCAGCAGTTCGCGCTGACGAACCTCGCCTTTGCCCTCGACATTCGGGGGGCGCGTTTCCAGGCGGCCGACATGCGGTTGCTGCAATTGCAGTTCCGCGGCATCCTCGATGGTGATCAGGCGCTCCTTGGCCGGGATGTAGCTAGACAGCGCATTGAGCAATGTCGTCTTGCCGCTGCCGGTGCCGCCCGAAACCAGGATCGACTTACGCGACTGCACCGCGATCCGCAGGAGGTCGATCATCGGCTGGCGAATGGAGTTGAGCGCCATCAGGCGCTCGAGCGAATAGGGATTCTTGGAGAATTTGCGGATCGACACCAGTGGGCCATCCACCGAGACCGGCCGCACCGCTATGTTGACGCGCGAGCCGTCTTCCAGGCGCGCATCCGCCATCGGCGCCGATTCATCGACGCGCCTGCCGATGGCCGAGACGATCTTGTTGATGACGCGCAGAAGGTGCGCCTCGTCGCGGAAGCGGATCGCCGTCTCCTCGATCACGCCGCGCCGCTCGATGAAGACGCGCTTGTGGGTATTGATCAATATGTCGGTGATCGACTCGTCCTTGAGCAGCGGCTCGATCGGCCCAAGGCCGAGCATCTCGTCGGCTGTCTCACTGGTCAGCCTGTCGAGCTCACGCGCGTTCAGCGGTACAGCGCGAGCACGAACGAACTCGCGAACGATTGGCCGGATTTCGTTCAGGATCTCATCCTTCGATGCCGTTTCAAGCGCGGCAAGATTGAACCGGTCGATCAGATGGCGGTGGAGCTCGACCTTGAGCGTCAGGAAATCGTCACCTGCCGCTTCGACGTCGGCTGCCGGGGGAAGCGCCGCGATCGGCAACGTCACGATCGGCTCAACCCTTGGCTCGACCCGCGGTTCGCCTGGCCCCTTGGTGAATCGGCCCAACATGACGCTTCTTCCCCGTTTAATCCCCACGCTGAAACTAAGCGTTAACCACGGATGGCACAAGCGCCAGCCGCATACCATGCATTTAATACTTCACACATAGTTAAGATCAAGCATCAGAAAACGCGAAGTTTATTTGGTCAGCGACGCTGTCCTAATGCAACACGATGGCTCGCCTTTCAATGCAAAGTGCCTTTTTTTGCCACAAAGGCGTCATGGAACTCACCTAAGGCCTTAGATATAAAGGAATATGCACCACCACTAATGCTGCCCCGCTTCCGCCATATCCACGGCCAAATTGTGAACGAATGGTTAAGGCGGATGAAAAATTCAGCCGAATCAATGTTTTGATCAGTGTTAGAGTGGCAATATTATTGCGCGTCCATGTACATGATAGTTAAGGATCCGTTAATCCCGTTTGACTCTGGTTTTCGCCGGGACTTAGATTCGAGATGACGGGGGATGCTCAGGTATGGATTTCATCCTTGGCTCGTCTCGTCGGGTTCAAACTCCAAAGGGGAGAGATTGGCATGAAGAAGCTCATGACGATGACCCGGCAGTTCCGCGACGACGAAAACGGCGCTGCCATGGTCGAATATTCCATTCTTGTCGGCATCATCGCCGCAGCAGCGATACTTGCTATCCTGGCGATCGGCGGTTGGGTGACCGGTCGCTTTACCGGCCTATGCGCCGCGCTGGAAGCATCGCCACTCGGCACCTGCAACGTGGGAACGGGCGTCGGAACCTGATCGCCAGATCACGCTCAGGCCCGGGTCCCATCCGATCCGGGCCTGAATCCAATCGCGACGGGCGAATTCCCGCACTTTAGGCTTGGGGCGTGGGGCTTGGGCTATGCGTGCTAACACACTTATCATGATCGTTCTTGCGGGCGTGTTCGGCGTCCTGGCGGTGGTGCTCGCCAATGTCTGGCTCGCCAGCCAGCGTAGTGCCATGGCGGAAGCAAACGGAATCCAGCGCGATACGGTTGTGGTGGCAGCGGTGGCGCTGAAATTCGGCGACACACTGTCGGCCGACAAGCTGCGTGAAATCGCCTGGCCTGCAGGTGCCATTCCGGCCGGAGCTTTCAAGACGACGAAAGAGGCGCTGGCTGGCGAAGGCACCAAGCAGGCGCTGCAGGCGATCAGCGCCAACGAGCCTGTTCTCGCCACCAAGATCACCGGTCCCGGCCAGCGTGCCACGCTCTCCGCGGTGCTCGGCGAAGGCATGAAAGCCGTCTCTATCAGGGTCAACGACGTGCTCGGCGTCGCCGGATTTGTCTTTCCCGGCGATCGTGTCGACGTACTTTTAACGCGCACGGCGCGTGGCGAAGGCGGCGCGGATAAGAGCTTTGTCGACGTGCTGCTGCAGAGCATGAAGGTGCTCGCCGTCGACCAGGTTGCCGACGAAAGCACCGACAGCCCGACGGTGGTGAAATCGGTCACGCTCGAGGCCAGCACCAGGGATGCACAGAAGCTTACCTTGGCCGCCGGTGCCGGCCAGCTGTCGCTGGCGCTTCGCCAGGCAGCCGCCAGCGAAGGCGAGACGACCGAACGCATCACGCTTTCCGACCTGACCGGCGACACGCCGGCCGACGTCGCCGCCAGGGAGGCCGAGCTCGCCAAGCAGGCAATAGCCGAAGCTGAGGCCGCGGCCGAGCGCAAGCGCGCGGACGACAAGATCAATGGGCTGACCCAGGCCGTGGAACGTGTGGGAAGCAGGCTCGACCTGTTGAGCAGCGCAAAACCTGCTCCGGCAGTGGCCTCAGCACCCCAGGTGCAAGAAGTAGTTAAGGAAGTGATCAAATATGTGCAGCCGGAGCCGCCGGCGCGTGCGACGATAGGCGTTTTCAGGGGTGTGAAGCTCGAATCCTACGACGTGCCGCGACAAAAATAACGCTAGGGTATTGCCGAACGAGTCGGCAAGGGGGGTAGTCTAGATGCGAATGTTTCGGGGACCACTGGCGGCTGCTGCGCTGGCCTGTTCGGTGATGCTATTGCCGATCGATCTTGCTGCTCATGCAGCCGACCGCAGGATCGATGTATCGAACCCCAGCGTCCACCGTATTTTCCTGCCCATGTCGCAGTCGGTGACGATCCAGGTGAATGCCACGCTGGGCGACATCGTCGTCGGCGACGAGAAGATCGCCGACGCCCAGCCAATGACCGACCGGACGCTCTATGTCATCGGCAAGAGTGCCGGCACCACCACCGTCAACCTCTTTTCCGAGGACAAGCGCTCGCTTGGCGTGATCCAGATCGAGGTCGGCGTCGACGTGAGCGACATGGCGCAAGCGATCCGGCAGGTGGCGCCCAGGGCGCGCATTGATATCGGTTCGGTCAACGGCAAGGTAAGGCTTGGCGGCCATGTCAAGGACGGCGCCACGCTGGCGGCGATCATGGAGGTTGCCCAGCAATATGGCCCTGACGCGATCATAAACGCAGTGACCGTCGACGACAGCCAGCAGGTTAACCTGGAAGTGCGCGTACTGGAGGCCAAGCGCAATGCTGGCCGCGATCTTGGCGTCTCAATCAGGAGCACCAACGGCAGCGGCACGACCCGCACCGGAACGGGCATAGCCGCCGTGGACGAAGACAATGTGGTGCTGGGGCCGGGCAACCTGGTCAGCGGCATCCTGTCGAACACCAACCCGTTCGGGGCGCTGATCGCCCGCGTCATCGACAGCAACATAAAGGTCGACGTGATCATCGAGGCTCTCGAGGCCAAGGGTGTGGTGCGCACCCTTGCCGAACCGAACCTCACCACTCTTTCCGGTGAGGTCGCCAGCTTCAATGCCGGCGGCGAAGTGCCTATCCGCCGCCTCGTCGACGACGAGGTCGTGATCGAATACAAGCAGTTCGGCGTCAATCTGCTGTTCACGCCGATCGTGCTCAACGACGACAAGATCAACATCAGGCTGGCGCCGGAAGTGAGCGACCTGACCGGCTTCACCAACGCCGGAGACCCGATCTTTACCAACCGGAAGCTATCGACCGTCGTCGAATTGCGCGACGGCCAGAGCTTCGCGGTCGGCGGGCTTTTGTCCAGCAAGAATACCAAGATCCAGAGGCAGGTGCCGTGGCTCGGCCAGGTGCCGATCGTCGGGGCGCTGTTCCGGAATTCGAGCAACCAGAAGGAAGAGACCGAACTGGTCGTGATCGTGACGCCGCGTATCGTGCGACCGGTAAAGCCCGGCGAGCAACTGGCGACGCCGTTCGACAAGACACGGCCCGCCAACGACCCCGAGCTTTTCCTGCTCGGTCAACTGGAAGTGACCAAGGACATGGTTCGCAAATTTGAACTGGGCGAAGGTGTCGTTGGCCCCTACGGCCACATGCTCGACCTCAAATCCAAGGACAAGATGCTCTATGTCAAGAAATAGGATCTTGCTCATCCTCTTGTGCGCCGGCTTGCTGACGGGCTGCGCCGACTATCTGAATCGCTACGATACGATGACCTTGGCCGCAGGCGACACGCAGAAATACAACTCGCTTCTGCAGACGGTCGACCCGCTCAATCCGGCCTCCAGGGACACGACAATCAAAGGCGACGGCGTGCGCGCTGCCGCTGTCGCTGAGAGCTACCGAATTCCACCGCCACCACCGCCGCCGCCAGCCATTACGGTCAATGTCGGCAACACCGGGGTTGAATAGAAGGATGCGGGTTCAGCGTCAGGCAAAGCGACTGGCGTCAGGGGAGCTAAGAGTAAGGCCATGCTGCGGATTGTTCGCGCGTTCTGGCACGATCAGAGGGGAATAGCGCTGATTCTCGTCAGTGTGACGCTGCCGGCGATCATCGGCTTTTCCCTGCTGGCGATCGACATGAGCCGGGTCAACAACCTCCACAACGATCTTCAGAAGGGCGCTGACGCTTTTGCGCTCGCGGCGGCAGCGGAACTGGACGGAAGCAGCGGTTCCTGGGCGCGGGCCGAACGCGCCATGGCGACGCTCGTAGACAATGAAAGCAACTTCTCCACGGCAGGCAGGTTCACTCTGACCTCCGGTCAGCCGGGAGGCACGCAGCGCTGCAACAGTGCTGGCAACATTTCCTGGTGCTTCCTCAAAGCGATCCCTGCCAACGACGGAACCAAGATTACAACCGCCAATCAGGCCAACTATCTTGCAGATGCCAACCTGGCTGTCGGACAGGCGGAAACGCGGTTCATCCAGGTGACAGTCGCTCCCCAAGGGTTTGCCGCGATCTTTCCCGCCTCATTTGTGACATCCGGAGCCAGCGACAGCTTCAATGTCGGGGCAGTCGCGGTAGCGGGCTTCACCTCCGGCGTCTGCGATTTTACGCCTGTCTTTATGTGCAATCCCTATGAGATGGTGAACGGGACAAACAATGCCGGGGGTTATACGCTTGAGCAGGCCGTTTCCAATCCGGCTGTCCGTCGCCGGCTGATCGAACTGAGGAAGGTCGGAAACGGGGCTGCTGCCGGTCCTGGCAACTTCGGCTTCCTCGAGCCGCCGGAAGGTGTTGGCAACGGGGCGCAGGCGCTAGCGCAGACCATCGCAACGTCGACGCCGATCGGCTGCTACAATTCCGCGAACGTAACGACGAAGACCGGTCAGAATGCCGGCCCGGTGCAAGACGCCTTCAACGTTCGTTTCGGGATTGGAGCTAACGGCAACCACTTCGACAGCCCCGAATACGGTCCGGCCGCCAATGTCCGAAAAGGCGCGATACGGACCACAGGCAGCGCCAATCAATGCCCTTCCATGAACCAACTTTCATTCACCGAAGCTGGAACGATGGGCCTTCCGCGCGATGCGACAACGCCGTATCTGGGCGGCAGGATGGGCGACGGAAATTGGAACTTCTCCGGCTATTGGAGCACCAACTTCGGTTCCGCTGCCTATCCAACCGCATGGGACACGACCAAGCCAACGCGCTATGAGGTTTATCGATACGAGATATCGAACGGGTTAGTAGCGACCGCATCGACCGGTGGAGAGATCGGAACGCCGGCCGCAGCTTGCCAACCGCCTGTCACGACAGTTGATCGTCGGTTGCTTTATGGCGCGATCCTGAACTGCACTGCACTCGAAGCTGCTGGCAACGGCCTGTCCGGCCATAGCACCAATCTCCCGGTCGAAGCCTTCGGCAGTTTCTTCCTCACTGAACCCGTGCCGTCAGCATCAGAGGACGCGTCGGTGATGGTCGAACTGGTCGACGTAACCGGCGGTGCCGGCCAGGGCACGCTTGACAATTTCCTTCGCGACGAAGCCCAGCTCTACCGGTGATGGCGATGATCGCAGCGCTGTACCATCGTCTCCACAGATTTCGACGCGAGCAATGCGGCACGGCTCTCGTCGAAATGGCGCTGATCGCGCCGCTGATGCTGATCCTGTCGGCGGGCGTGTTCGAGTTCGGCAATATGATCCACCAAAAGCTGCTGATGGAGGCCGGCCTGTCTGACGCGGCACGCTTTGCCGCGCGCTGCAACAGCCAGTTGTATACCAAGGCCGGGCTGGCGGCGATCAATTGCGCCGATATCGCCACAAACATCGCGGTGTTCGGCAATGCTGCGGGGACAGGGAGTGCGCGCATCGTCGGCTGGCAGAAGGCGAATGTGACGGTGACCATTGCCGCTTCAGGCTCGTGCCATGACGCCGTGGTCGCAGGTGTCACCCAATATCGCGCTACCACCCCACAGGTCTGCATCGTCAGGGTGGCGGGGACGTTGGCCTATAGTGGCATCGGAATGCTGTCTCTGGTCCGCATTGGCCCCATGACGCTAAATAGCTCTCACGAGGAGCGGTTGATCCGGTTCTGATCATGATCAGGGGTTTCGCAAAATCGGAAGGCGGCGCGACGACGGTGGAGATGGCCATCGTATCGACACTGCTGTTTGCCCTTGTTCTCGGCTTCGTCGATTTCGGTTACGCCCTCTATCAGTGGAACGCCGCCAACAAGGCCGTGCAGCTCGGCGCACGTCTGGCCTCGATTTCCGATCCGGTTGCCACCGCACTAGCTACAGCCGCACCGACGACGGCACCGGGCGCCCCGGTGGTTGCTGCCGCTTATGGACCCTTCGCCTGCACATATACCGCCGGCACGGGCGCTTGCAGCAATGGCGGCACATTCAATGCCGCCAATTTCAGCCGTATCTTCCGCGGCGATACGGCAGTCACCAATGACGACGCCTGTGTCCCGCTGGCGACAGACCAGCGGCCGGGTATGTGCCATTTCTTTTCAGGCCTGCGGCGCGACAATGTCGTCATCACCTATTCCGCCACCGGCTTGGGCTATCAGACCCGGCTGGGCGGGCCGGTGCCGACAATCACCGTCAGGCTTCAGAACCTGACCTTCCAGTTCTTCTTCCTCGGCGGCCTGCTCGGATACGGAAACCTCACCCTGCCCTCGATGCTCAGCACGGTCACGGGCGAAGACCTGAGGAGTACATCGCCATGAACGCCGTCAGCCCCAAGGTCCTCCCGACCAAACGAAAGCAGGTGGCGCTATTTTCGTCGGATCCGCAGTTCAAGCGCGAGGTGGCGACGCGGCTGGACGCGCTGGCCATTTACGACGTCCGGATTTCCGAGACGGTTGACTTTCTCAATGGTCCGCCGCCCGAGACGCGGCCGGGCATCGTCATCCTCGACCTGGCCAATGGCGAGCTGCTCGGCATGCCCGGCATCGTCGCGGCCCGCGCCTTGTGGGCATCCGTGCCGCTGATCGCGGTCTCCGACGAATTGACTTCCGAACAGACGCGCATCCTGGTCCGCATGAACGCCTCGGACTGGCTGCACAAGCCGCTCGACGCCAAGGAGCTGCTGAACGCGGTCACTTTCCACGACACCGGCAACCAAGGCACCAAGAGCCGCATCATCACTTTCATCAGCGCCAGCGGCGGCGCCGGCGCCACGACGCTCGCTTTGTCGGCGGCGGAATTCCTGGCGTCGAAATCCACCGAACGCGCGGCTTCGACCTGCCTCGTCGACCTCGATTTCCAGAGCGCCAATTGCGGCGCCTACCTCAACCTGTTCAACCAGTTCGACCTGGCCGGCATTATCGGCCAGCCGGAAAGGCTCGATGTCGAACTGATGGACGTCATCAGGCTTTCGCGTCCGTCCGGCCTGACCCTCTATTCATTCGAGAGGCCACAACTGCCGTTTGAGCCGCAGGGCGCCAATTTCGTGTTCCGGCTGCTGGACCTCGTCGCCTACCGGTTCGACGACATCGTCATCGACCTGCCGAATATCGAAACCCCCTGGCAGAATTCCGTGCTTTCGACGAGCGACGAGATCTTCATCGTCTTCGAGCTCAACGTCGCCTCGCTGCGGCAAGGCAAGCGGCTCTACACGAAGATCCGCGAGCTGCGCGGCAATGCGGCGAGCATCACGCTGGTCGCCAACAAGCATAAGCGCAAATGGTTCGGCAACCACTTTTCGCGCAGCGAACTCGAGAAGATCTTCAAGGCGCCGCACATCAAGTCGGTCAGCCTGGACAATGCGCTGCTGACCGACGCGCTGAACCGAGCCATCCTGCCTTCAGAAGTGGCTGGGCGGGCGCGTTTCAACAAGGACCTGAAGCGGATGTTCAAAGAGCGGCTCGATGACGCAGCCCGGTAGATACCGCATCGTCCCGAGGCTTGCCGGCGCCTGCATCATAGGCCTGGCGTTGGGGATGCCGGCCTGGGAATTCGCCCATGCCCGGTCCGCGCTGTCGGACCGGCCGCCGCTGCCGGCAATGGGGCCTAGCCTGCGCAAGGCGGTTGCTCTCCAAACCGCGGAACGGCCCGGCACGATCATCATCCGCAAGGACGAGAAGGCACTCTATCTGGTGACCCGGCAGGGCGAGGCGCTGCGCTACCAGATCAGTGTCGGGCGCGACGGCTTTGGCTGGACCGGCATCGTCAAGGTCGGAGCGAAAACGGAATGGCCGGAATGGCGCCCGCCTAAGGAAATGCGCGCCCGCCAGCCGGAGTTGCCGGAAATGGTGCCCGCCGGTCCTTATAATCCGCTCGGTGCCAGGGCACTCTATCTGCTGCGGGACGGGCGCGACACGCTCTACCGCATCCACGGCACTAACGATCCTTCGGGCATCGGCTTCGACGGAACATCGGGATGTTTCCGTCTAACCAACACCGATGTGATCGATCTTTTCAAGCGCGTCTCGGTCGGCGCAAGGGTGGTGGTCCAATGACGATGATCAGCGACCCGGATATGCCAGCGATCGACATTGGGCCGGCAACCCACACTGGAGGGCAAGCTGTCGTGGGGAAACCAAGCAATGCAAAGATGATCGGCGTTGTCGCCGTCGGCGCCTTGCTGATCACGGCGGTGAACATAACGGCCGCGGTCTATTTCTACCGCGGCATCAACGATCTGCGCTTTGTCGAACGGCGGCTGGAACAACTCGGATCGTTCGAGCAACGGATCGCAGCCCGGCTTGAGACGGTCAACAACGGCTTTCAAAGCCGGTTTGAAAAACTGGACGGTCAACTGCAGGGCAGCTTCAACGAAGTCAAAGGCAGTATTGCCCGACTTGAACAGGAGCTGCCCCTGGCCAGTGACGACGACATGTCGAGCATCGCGGAGCCTTCCGTGGTCACGACCAGCACCATGGCGGATGCAGCCACCGATCTCGAAGAAGCGACCGAACCCAGCATCGTCGAAGCGCCGCGCCCGCCCAAAAAGAGGATCGCGGCGGCGCTGCCCCCTGCCCCAAACTCGTCCTACCAGCGCATAGTGCAGCCTGACGGCAAGGTCCATTACAAGAAAATCAATTAGAAGCTACAGACATCGAGAGATCGGTTGTGCGCTCAGCTGGATTCCGAGCTGCCGTCGCCTTGTTGGCAATGCCGATCGGGAGCGCCATGGCTGTGCCCCGAGCTAGAGATCCCGCTGCAGAGCACAAAGCCGTATGGCGAGCGCTTGGGAACGCTGTCGCGCTTGGACAAGAAACGCAACATGACAGTAGGCGCAGGCTGCAGTGCCCAGAAGCAGCACCAGGCTGTTCTGCCATGTGAAATCGAGGATCAGCGAGAATGGATGGCCGCTGGGCGCGGTGAATGCCGCAATCGTGCTCGCTGTCTCAGAATGGCTGCTGGAAGCGATCATCAACCCGACGAAAAGCAGAGCGACGTGGTTGGTAAGGAAGAAGAACGCGGCCGATTTTCTCGTCCGGCAAGCCATCCAGCAGACGATCGACGCGGCGGTCACGATGGCGGCATCAAGGACCATTGAACCGCCCAGATAGAGGTCGACCTGCTGCCAGAACATCGTCGACAAAGGGCGTAGTTCAAGCCAGATCCGCCACATGACGGGGCTGGCCGGATAGGTTCCCAGCAGGAACGTCGCTGCTCGCTCCCCTGCCAGAATCAGAAGGATGAGAGCTGGAAAGGCAAAGAGCAGTAGCGGCTTGCGCGTCATGTTCCCTCGACAATCGATAAGCAGAATAGGCTGCAAAGATTGCGCGAGGCTTAATGGACGGCGCGCTCTTCCCGAATAGAGGCGCTTCTGAGCCACGGCCCCGGGGAGTCGCGGCAAGCAACATTGATCAAAGGCGCAGGCGTCCAGCCACAACCGTATCGAGCAGCCCGCTATGTGCCATTTTCGCTACATTCCCGAAACTTACCCGTTTTTGGCCGGCGCTGAATCAATAAACCCTCACATATTCCAAGAATATGGCGGATAATCTGTCAAAGCTCGGTGAGAAGGCTTGGCCATATAAAAACGTACTGAGCAGAAGCGTGGGTGGGGTAGAAATGGAACGACAGCCTGGTCGATCAAAAAACGGGGTGGGCCCTTTTACCAGGTACGTGTCACGACAGACAAATCGACGCTCGAACGGGATGGCAAGGCTTGTTCCATCATCCCGGCATGATCTGCTCAGTCGACATCAAGACGGGACGCAAGACGATCCTGAGTTACCTTTTGAAGCCGATCAACAAGGCGCGTCAGGAGGCTATGAGTGAGCGCTAGCGCCACCTCTCCCCCCACCAATCCTGATCCACTACTCCTGCCGCTTGCCAACGAGGATTTTGCACTGGAATTTCGAGTTGTGGCGCGTGGCGGAATGCGCCGCGGGATCCGCCTGGAGCGGGCTTTTTGGATATCGCTGAAGCGGATGGCTGAGAGCCGGAAATGCACGATCGGCATGCTGATCGATGAGATAGCCGGAACTCAGGCACAGAACGGCAACCTGACATCGGCAATCCGGGTAGCCTGCATACGCGGTCAGGCGGAGCAAAACGTGACGTTGAGTAAGCTCGCGTCAATAAGGACGATCAACGCCATACTGGTTGCCTGCCCCTCGCCCGCATTTGCCTTGACGTCATCGAAGAAGATCCTGACTTTCAATGTTCCGTTCCAGCAACTGGTGAAGCGCCAACTGCCTTCCGGACCAAACGACGATGCGCGGCACGACCTCAAGCTGGCGCTGGACCTCAACGTTGCCGACATTTTTGCGCGCCTCGACCTCGACGGCGACACTCCGGTCACCAGCGGATTTGCCATCGGCGTCGGCGAACGCCAGTACCGTGGTCAGTTGAGCGCCGTGCGGGCGCCGGTGATCGAGCCGGAGCTGCTGATAGCGTTCGTCTTCGGCTAGACCGGTTCCGGCAGTACTGAGCGGCAATCCTGCAAGACGCGTTGTGTAATTTTACGGGGATCATAGCCTGCTCCGAATCTTCGCCAGGAGCAACGACGCCGCCCTTGATGTCGGCCAAAATCCTCACGGTCGCCAGCCAGCCGCTCGATCGCTACGCGGGGAACCGCCGCTTCAGCCAGTCGAGCATGAGGGCGGTGACCTCCTCAGGCTTCTCCTGCTGGGACCAATGTCCGCAACCAGCGATCACATGTTTCTTGCTGGCGAATGGGTTGGTTCGCTCACGCTGATTACCCGGGCGCCTGCGCCACTCACACACGCCGGCCGGTTTTCGCGTCGAACAGGTGGGCGCATGCGCGATCGACTTCGATCCGCACCTGCGCGCCTTGCTTGAGCGGCAGCCGCTCGCGGAACAGGCAGGAAATTTCCTCGCCGGCGCAGTCGACCTTGGCGAAGATTTCCGAACCCGTGGCTTCCAGGAGCGTCACCGTTCCTGGCATGCCCTGGGCGGTTGCGCGGATATGTTCGGGGCGGATGCCGTAGACAAGCTCGCGTCCTGCAGCGTCAGCCGGGCGGGCACCTTCCGGCAGCGGCAGGATCAGCCCACCGGCGCTGCGGAACACGCCTTCCTCGATGCGGCCGGCAATGAAGTTCATGGCGGGCGAGCCGATAAAGCCGGCAACGAAGAGATTGGCCGGCTGATCGTAGAGGTCGAGTGGCGCGCCGATCTGCTCGACCAGGCCGTCATGCAGCACGACGATCTTGTCGGCCATGGTCATCGCCTCGATCTGGTCATGCGTGACATAGATGGTGGTGGTGCCCAGCCGCTGGTGCAGCGCCTTGATCTCGCCGCGCATCTGGACGCGCAGCTTGGCATCGAGATTGGAAAGCGGCTCGTCGAACAGGAAGACCTGCGGGTCGCGCACGATGGCACGGCCCATGGCGACGCGCTGGCGCTGGCCGCCGGAGAGCTGACGCGGGTAGCGCTCAAGCAGCTTTTCCAGGCCAAGGATGCTGGCCGCATTCCTGACGCGGCCGGCGGTATCGGCTGGATCGGCTTTTTTGATCTTGAGGGCAAAGCCCATATTGTCGGCCACCGTCATATGCGGATAGAGCGCATAGTTCTGGAACACCATGGCGATGTTCCGGTCCCGCGCCCGCAGATTGTTGACCATGCGCTCCCCAATGGCGATCTTCCCGCCGGAGATCGTTTCAAGTCCGGCGATCATGCGCAGCAGCGTCGACTTTCCGCATCCCGACGGGCCGACCAGGATGACGAACTCGCCGTCGGCGATATCGACGCTGACGTCGTGAATGATCTTGGTGGCTCCGAAAGCCTTCTGCACGTTGTTGATTGTTACCGATGCCATTGGATTTCTCCGGGAAAAGAGTGATGTCCAGCTACTGCGGCTTCAGCCGCCCTTGACCGCGCCGGCGGTCAGCCCCGCGACGATCTGCTTTTGCGCGAACATGGTCAGAACCAGCACCGGCAGCGTCACCACCAGCGCCGCGGCGGCGAGCGGCCCCCAGCTCACCTGCTCATAGGAGAGCATGTTGTAGACGGCGACCGGCAGCGTGCGCGTCTCGCGGCTGGCGAGCACCACGCCGAAGACGAAATTGTTCCACGAAAAGATGACGGACAGGATGAAGGCGACAACGATGCCCGGCTTGGCGATGGGCAGGGCGACCAGCCGGAAAACCTGCCAGGAGCTGGCGCCGTCGATGTTGGCCGCCTCTTCCAGCTCCATCGGCGTGGTCTCGAAATAGCCGATCATCACCCAGACCACGATCGGCACCGTCACCACCAGGTGGATGATGATCTGCGGCCAGAGCGTGCCGAGGATCCCGATCCATTGGAACAGCAAAAACAGCGGGATGAGGTAGGACAGCCCCGGCGTCATGCGGGCGATCATGATGACGACCGCCGATCTTTCGGCCTTGAGCCGCGCTATGCCATAGCCGGCCGGCACGCCGATCAGCAGCGCCAGCAATGTCGCCGTGCCGGTCACCAGAACCGAATTCCAGAGATAGAGCAGGAAATTGTTCTCCTCGAATACCTTTACATAGTTCGACCAGGCGAAACGTTCGGGGATCAGGATCGGCGGATAAGCGCCGTTATCGATCTCGAATTTCAGCGAAAGCGAGATCATCCAGAGGAAGAACAGGATCGCCGGCGAAACGATGACCAGAGCCGCGAAAAACAGGCCGATCTGGTTGACCAGACGTGAGCTCATCTATTTGCCCTCCGTATCGTTCCACTGCGAGCGTTGGCGCAGCATCAGGAGGATGAAGGACAGCGCCACGATGACGATGAAGAACACCACGGCCATGGCCGAGCCATAGCCGATGTCGTAGTAGGAGAAGGCGGTGTTGTAGAGATAGATGTTGATGGTTTCCGACGCCGTGCCCGGCCCGCCCTGGGTCATCGCATAGATGATGTCGAAGCTCTTCAGCGCATCGATGGTGCGGATGATCAACGCAATCATCAGGAACGGCGCGATCATCGGCAGAGTGAGGTAGCGGAATTGCTGCCAGGCATTGGCACCGTCGATCTCGGCGCTCTCGAACGGCTCGCGCGGTACCGAGGCCAGCCCGCCCAGCACGATCAGCATCACCAGCGGCGTCCACTGCCAGGTCTCGACCGCGACCAGCGAAGGGATGACCGTTTTGGCGTTGAATATCCATTCCTGCGCTGGGATGCCGACCAGCGATAGAAGGTAATTGAGCACCCCGAGTTGGGGATGGAACATCATCGTCCAGACCAGCGCCACGGCAACTGGCGTTGCCATCATCGGCATGACGAAGACGCCGCGCAGCAGGCCGCGCAGCGGAAACCTGGCGTCGAAGATCAGGGCGGCGACAGTGCCCAGGAGCATCGGCGCTGCCACCGACAGGGAGGTGTAGGTCAACGTATGAACAAGGGATTCCCAGAATCGCGGGTCGCTGGCCAGACGGAGATAGTTTTCCATCCCGGCAAAGCTTCGCGATTGGCCGAGCGTCCAGCGGTTGACGCTCATCCAGAGCGTGAAAGCCCAGGGAAAGACGATCACGGCGCCAACGACGACGAGCGCCGGAACGACGAAGGGCCAGTAGTTGGGAGCCAGTCGGACCGACTGGCTCTCCTCGATGGCTTGCGTCGTCGCGCCGCTGCGTTTCGTCGTCACCTCGGTGCGACCCGTCGTCACCTCGGTGCGATCCGTCGTCACCCCGGTGCGTTCAGGGGCGATGGTCGACATCAGCCCTGCTCGCTCCTGTCGAGAACCGGCTGGAACTGTGCGGTGGCCTTCTTCAGCTCCTCGGCAGGATCGGCCCCGGCAATCATGTTGGTCAACGCCACGCCGTAGATGTCGCGGAACTCAGTGACCGGGATGATCACCGGCAGCGCCAGCCTGCTGATATTGCCGGACTGAACCACGGCATCGAGCCAGCTTGCCGGCATGGTGACGCCTTCGCGCACCTTGGGATCTTCCAGTACCGACTTGCGGAAGGGCACGCCGGCGCCGGCCTGGAGCAGGCGCGCGCCCATGGCCGGGGAAACCGCCCACTGACAGAAGAGATAGGCAGCTTCCTTCTTTTCGCTGGAGGCGGTCACGCCGAGGCCGTCGCCAAACGTCCCGGAGGCATGCGCCTTGGGCCCCTTGGGCATGACCCCATAGCCGACCTTGCCGACCACGCGCGACTTTTCGGGATTTTCCATCGGCGGGGCAAAACCCACGCCATCGAACCACATGCCGATCTTGCCTTGCAGGAAGGCGGACTGCGCTTCAGCCCAATTGAAGCCGGTGACGCCCGGAGGGGCGGACTTGGTCATCAGCCTCTGGTAGAGGGCAGCGGCCTCGATCGCCTCGGGCGTTTCGGTGCGCAGCTTGCCCTTGTCGTCGAGCGGCGTCATGTCGTAGCCGAGCATCAGCGACGTCCACACCGGCGTGTTGGCATTCTTGAGGCCGCGGGCGACGAAACCGAAAGTGTTGGTCGACGGATCGGTCAGCGCTTCGGCGGCGGCCACCAGCTGGTCGAACGTTTCAGGGTATTTGAGGCCCTTGGCCTCGAACAGCTCCTTGTTCCAGTAGACGATCCAGTAGTCCACCGAGAAGGGCAGCGACCGCAGCACGCCCTGGCTGTCCTTGGCGAAAAGCATGCCGGCCTCGGCGAAATCGCTTTCGACCAGCCCAGGATCGGTCAGGGTCGGATCGGCCAGATAGCCTGATATGTCGGCCAGCCAGCCACCCTTTTCGAACTGGCGCTTCTGCACGTGATAGCTCAGATGCACGACATCGAAGCTCGGCTTGCCGGAGCTCAGTTCGATCACCGTCTTCTGCCGCTGCTGTTGTTCTGGCGTCGCCTCGGCATTGACCTTGATGCCGGTCAGCTCCTCGAATTCGGCGATATATTTCAGGATGGTGTCGCTGCGCGGGCTTTTCACCAGATTGACGTCGAGCGTCGTGCCGGCAAAGCGCTTCCAGTCGACGCTGGCGGAAAAGCTCGGGCGAAGGCCGGCCAGGCCCGCGGCGGCGAGCGCCGTGGTTCCTGCAAGGACTTGCCTTCTTGTTGGCTTAAACGGATTGGACGACATTTCTTCCTCCCTGGGTTGCTGTCGTTGTGGGTAGTGTCGCGGCAGCCGCGAACCATACGTCCTCAGATCTGGAGCGCCAACCGGCGCGCGTTGTCGATATGCCGGCTGATCGCCTCGACCGCCTTTTGCGGGTCGCGGCTCTCGAGCGCTTCGATCACCGTCAGGTGCTCCTGCATCACCGGCACGACGCGCCCGTCGATACGGAAACGCTCCTGGTGGATTAGCCTGATCTTTACCGAATTGACCAGATACGCCTTGGCGATGATCTCGTTGCCCAGCGCATCGATGAAGGTGTCGTGCATGGCCCAATCGATGTTCTGGGCCCTGGCTTCCATTTCCGGCGTCGGCGCCTGCGACAGCGCTTGAGCCAGCATGTCCTCATGCTCGTGCCGCAGGCGGGCGAGCTCGGCGTCGGAGGCGTTGACGGTGAACAGCGCCACCGCTTCGCGCTCCATGAACAGGCGAAATTGGAAGGCCTCGCGGATCAGGTTGATGTCGATATGGGCGATCTGCATGCCGCGCTGCGGGATGGTCGTCAAAAGCCCCTCGGCCTCGAGACGCGGCACGATCTCGCGGATGGCGCCAAGCGGCAGCCCGGTAAAGGCAACCAGTTCACGCTGCGACACGAACTGTCCCGGTCGCAGATCGCGGGCCAGCAAATGCCGCGTGAAGCTGGCATAGGCTTTTTCCCTTAGGGTGGCCGGTTCGCTGCTGTCGTCCATTTCAGCGCTTCCCTTTGCCAATCAGGCCGGCTCTGTCGCAAACAGCCTGTCGTAGGCGGCAGCAAGCTGTTGCCGCCCTTGCGAAGCGATCGGCTCCAGCGGCGGACGGACCGCCAGCCAGCGCTCGTCGCCGGTTTTGCGCGCCACCATGGCCTTCACCGCCGGGATGACCGGATATTTGAGCAGTTCGAGCACGAACCTCTCGACACGAGCATCGTCGCGCCCGTCCTCTGCCATGGCGCGGATTTCGCCGGTGACGAAATTGGCCATGCCGGAGATGGCGCCCTGCCCGCCCTGGCGCACGCTTCTGGCCAGGTGCCGCTCGTCGCCGATCAGGATCACCAGGTCGCCATGGGCTCTTAGCAGCGCCTCGCTGTAGCTCCAGTCGCCACCCGAATCCTTGACACCGGCGACCACGCCGGGAAAGGCGGCACGCAGCCGACCGATCAGGCTGAGCGGGAGCGGCACCATGGTGACAGAGGGGATGTTGTAAAGCAGGACCCCGCGAGCCAGCGGGCCGAGCGCGGCGAAGACGGCCGAAAACCATCCGAACAACCCGTCCTCGCCGACATTTTTGAAGTAGCTCGGCGGAGCCAGCAGGATGTTGCGGACACCGCACTGCAAGGCATGTCGCGCCTGTTCGGCGGCGTCTTCGGCCGCATCGACCAGCACGCCGGCTACCAGTTGATGCGCCGGAATGCCGGCGGCCAGCATGGCCTCGGTGACAGTCCGCCGCTCTCCCGTGCCCACCGAGGCGCCTTCCCCGGTGGTGCCGAAGAGCGTTGCGCTGCTGCAGCCGGCGCCAAGGCAAGTCCGGGCTTGCGCGACCATTGGAGAGATGGCGATTTGCCCGGATGCCTCGAAAGGCGTGGTGAGGGCAACCGAAAGACCAAAGCGCGAAGCCACTGCAATTCTCTCCAGATTTCGATGTTCAGGCAGTCTTAGCACGCTAACATGTTAGTTGTAAATTGCGGGGGCGCCCTTTTCGAAACGACATCGAATATCGGCGTGAAGGAAGCGAATTTGGGCGGGATGCCGACTTTCCGTCAGCGGATCCCTACTGTCCGGTCGCGTCCGCGTAGAGATCGAGGACTCGGGTGATGCTGCCGATCAGAAGGTCGTGCGCGAGGGGCTTGACCCGGCCCGCCGCAACCTCAGCGTCGAGCTGCCCCAGATATTGGCTGATCAGAGGCCGGGGAATGTCCTTCTCGCTCAGCACATCCAGCAGCGTCTGTGTCGCACGCTGCGCCGCCGGCGTCGGCCAGTAATAGCGGATGCGGTCACTGAACGAGAAATGCCGCTGCACGCGCTGCTCTTCCGGCGTGCCCGGATAGTATTTCTGCCAATTTCCCGGCGACGCCAGCATGAAGCGTTCCGTCGCGGCAGGCAGGCTTTCGCGCGAAGGGTCCGGCGCGAGCACATCGGCGATATGGCTGAGCCCATACAGCGCTTCGCGAAGCGCGAAGGTCAGCCAGGGGCCGACCTTGAGGATAGCAAAACCGTCGCGCACGAGAGCGTTGAGCGCTTCGGCCGGCTGGTAGTCAGTCGAATGCGCTTCAAACACAAATTGCGGCATGCGGTCGAGCACAGCTACCAGTTCGGTCGCCTTGGCCGGCGCATAGGGCACGATCTCGGTGTTGCCGAATTCGACGCCGGGCTGGACGACGACGCCGACCGCACGGGCAAAAGCGACTTCGAGGCCGGCGCGGGAAAACGCTCGGGCGTGTATCTCCACGGTGCGCAAAGCATCGTCGGGCGCCGTCACATGCAGATGGTCGAGTGCCTCCAGCGCACCGCCGGGCACCGGCACTTCGGTGCCGATGATGTAGACGGGTTTTTCACCGCCCGCCCGCTCCACTGCCGCCTCGGCGATTGCCGCAAGTTCGGCTGCGCGTGCGGCGATGATCTCATCGGCAAGCACGGCTGGATCATCGGCGCAGGCCATGCTCGTATCCAGATGCATCTTGGTGAAGCCGGCGCTCGCATAGGCATCGATCATCGCCCCCGCCTTCTTCATAGCGTCGGTCGCGGCCATGTGCTTCCAGGGATTGGGTCCGAGATGATCGCCGCCAAGGATCATGCGATCGACTGGGAAGCCCGCTTTCTGCGCATGCGCCTCGACGAAGCTGCGGAAGCCGGCGGGCGTCATCCCGGTGTAGCCGCCCTCGTGGTTGACCTGGTTGCAGGTGGCCTCGATCAGCACATCCGCGTGCCGCGCCAAACCGTGACGCAGGGCGGCCTCGATGACCAGCGGGTGCGCCGAGCAGACCGAGGCGATGCCGCTTCTCTCGCCTGCAGCGCGCCTGGCCGCAATGTTCGCAAACCTTCGCGTCGCGGCACTCACTGCGCGCTTTTCCCTGTGGCGATGAAGGCCTCGACCGCTTCAAGCGGGAAAATGCCCTCCATCGGCCCCTTGCGGGTGACGGCGAGCGCACCGCAGGCATTGGCGATTCGCAGAGCCTCTGCGGGAGCTGCCCCGCGCAGCCAGAACGAGACGAAAGCAGCACCGAAACAATCACCCGCGCCGGTCGGATCGACCTCGTCGACGGCAAAGCCGGACGAGGCGATCACACCATGGCGATCATGATAGGCGGCGCCGGCGGCGCCTTTCTTCAGGACGATGCAGGACAGGCCACGGGCCAGCAATTCGTCGACAGCCCTCTTCTCGTCCTTCGCCGATGAAAACAGGAAGAGCTCCTCGCCGCTCGGCAGGAAGATGTCGGCTCGCGCCAGCACATGATCGAGCGCTGCGCGCATGCCGGACGCCTGCATGATCTCCCGGCGAATGTTCGGATCGAAGGACACGGTTCCACCCCCGGCCTTGACGGTCTCGATCGCCGACAGCGCGACCTTGATGGCGCGGTCGGAAAACAGGGATGAGCCCATGACATGGACGTGATCGGCACTGGCGAGCAGCTTTGTTGCCGCCCCATCGGTCTCGATCAGGCCGGAGGCGCTGTTGCGGATGTTGAAGACAAAATGCCGGCTGGCATCGGCCCGGTAGGCGACGAAGGCCGTGCCCGTCGCATGGCCCTTGTGAACCGCGATCGCCGACACGTCGGCGCCCAGCGCCCGCAGCCGGCCTATGTTCAGCCTGCCGAAATCATCATCGCCAACGGCGCCTATGAGACCGGCCGGCTGGCCGAGCGCCGCCGCCTGGCCGATGAAGATGGCGGGCGCTCCGGACGGGAAAGGCCCAAGCAGCGGACCAGGCTCGAGAAAGCTCTGGTCGATCCGCTCGGCCATGATCTCGACCAGAATCTCGCCGGCACTGACCAGCTTCTTCATCTCGCGGAATCCCTCCCGGCGTTTCGCCCCAGCCTCGCTTCGGATGAACCGCGCGAGCAGTTTCCGGGTGATACGAATTTCGAATTCGCCCACTGGAAGTGAATACGGCTTGTGCTTTTTCGCGTCAATTAATAAATTTACGCATGGAAACTGCTGGAATTATCTGTAAAGTTTCGATTTGCGGTTGCATGCTGGCGCACAGTAGGTAGGGAACCGGGCAGCGCTGAGGAACGGCGCGAGGGATCAATGCCGATGACGCACAAGACGATGGAGGATTTTGCTCGCTCTTGCGGCGTCTCCAGGCCGACATTGTCGAAATATTTCGACGATCCGACCAGCGTCAAGCCAGCGACACGTCAGCGGATCGAGGTGGCGCTGCGCTCGTCCGACTACCAGCCCAATCTCTTTGCGCGCAACCTGAACCGCAAGCGGACCCGCAGCATCGGCATTGTGGTGCCGACGGTCGCCGATCCCTTCTATTCCGAGATGGTCAGCCGAATCGAACTCAGGCTGCGCGACGAAGGCTACTGGCCGATCGTGATCTCCTCGCACGGCTCGCGCGAGCTCGAAGTGGAAGCGACGCGAACCATTCTTTCGCTAAAAGTTTCCGGCGCGCTGATCGCGCCGCTCGGTCTGCGCTCCGACCATCGCACGCTGGAGAAGCTGACGCAGACCATACCGATCGTCTATTTCGACACCTATCTGGAGGGCGACACGCCGTTCGTCGGCAACAACAACAGCCAGAGCGTCTCGACCATCGTCGATTATCTCTGTCGTTCCGGTGATGCCCCGGTCTATTTCGACATCCCGCACGTCAACCACAATTCGCGCGAACGCCTGGACAGCTATGTCGGCGCCATGCAGCGGCTCGGGCATGAGCCTGCCATCATCGGCAATACCGATGACTACACCTGGGATTTCGAACGGATCGGCTACGAGCAGATGGAGGCGATGCTCGCCCGTGGCGGCCTGCCGGGCAAGACCATTCTGTGCGCCAACGACCGTCTCGCCTTCGGCGTGATGGCCGCCGCCTACTCGCAAGGCCGCAAGGTCGGCCGCAGGGGCGATTGCGACCTGCGGGTCGCAGCCCATGACGACCATCCGCTGAGCCGCTACACCTGCCCTGCCCTCACCACCATGGCGCAGGACTTCGCTTCGATGGCAGGACGCAGCGTGGAGACGCTGCTGGCCTTGCTGGACGAGGACGACGCGACAGTTTCCCCCAAGGTCAGTCTCGACGCGACGCTGGTCATGCGTCAGTCGGCCTGAGCGTTTCCAAAGACAGGATCGAAGCCGCGCCATGCGGCAACCGCCGCGCCAACCGCTTGCCGTGCCACCGGACCATGGCGGCCCATCGAGACGAAGCCGTGGATCTGGCCGGGCCAGCGCCGCACGACAACCGGCACCTCGTCATCTTCCAGACGCTTCGCATAGGCCTCGCCTTCGTCGGCGAGAATGTCATGACCAGCGATTGCGACAAAAGCCGGCGCTGCGCCGGCAAGGCTTGCGGCCTTGAGCGGCGACACGCGCCAGTCGTCGATATCGCCGGCATGGTTGATATAGTGGTCGCGGAACCAGGCCATGGTCGCCGATGTCAGGCCATAACCGTCGGCAAAGCGGCGATAGCTTTCCGCCGCCTGCGAGGCGTCCGTGTTCGGATAGAACAGCAGTTGCGCAGTCGGCGGGTTCTTGTCGCCGCGCGCAAGCAGGCAAAGCACGGTAGCGAGATTGCCGCCGGCGCTGTCGCCGGCGACAGCGATCCTTCTCGCGTCGATGCCGAGATCGCCCGCGCCATCTTGCATGAAGGAAAGTGCGGCGCGGCAATCTTCGATGGCCGCCGGAAATTTGTGTTCCGGCGCCAGCCGGTAATCGGGAGAGACGACGACGCAGGCCGCCATATTGGCAAACCACCGGCAAATCTCGTCATGGGAGTCGAGATTGCCGATCACCCAGCCGCCGCCATGCAGATAGAGCAGCGCCGGGGCAGCGGCCCCGCTCACGCCGTGTCCGCGATAGATCCTGAGCGTCAACGGGCCGCCGGGTCCGGTGATGGTGCGCTCGGTTAGTGAGCCGACCGGCTCGCGCTCGCCCTGGAGAGCCGGAAAGCCCTGCTTATAGGCGCGGCGCGCTTCTCCGGGCGTGCCGGCTTCGAATGGCGGGGCAGCCGCCTGCCGGTCGAGGTCGAGCACGTGCCGGGCCTCCGGATCGAGCAAGGGCGAAAGCGATGTCGTCATCGTAAGCGCTCCGATATCAGGCAAGCAGGCTAACCGCTTCGTCCTCCTGGAGGAGCTGCGGCTGATCGACGGTTGCGTTGACGGCGACGGACTCGCGGCTCGCTCCCGAAGCAAGAATCGCTTCCATAATCTCCAGTACATGCAGCGCAAGATCGCCGGACGCACGCGGCTTTCTTCCGGTTGCCAGTGCGCGCGAAAGGTCGGCGACGCCGAGCATTCGGTAGTTGGCTCGGTCCGGCGCGGCATAGGGCCAGTTGCGCGCGCCATAGAGTTCGCTCTCACTGTGGAAGTCGGCCCAGTCGGCCCCACGTTCCGACAGCGAGACGGTGCCGCCGAACGTGTCCGGATCGGGCAGCCTGAGCGAGCCTTCGGTCCCATGCAGCTCGATCGGATGGTTAGAGTGCCTGAAGACATCCCAGGAGGCACCGAAGGTGACGGTGGCGCCTGAGCGGAACTCCAGCAGCGACAGGATGTTGGTCGGTGTGCCGACCTTGAAGCTGGTGTTCCGATAGGGGCCTTCGGCAGTGATCAGCCGCTCCTCCTGGCCTCGCGTCGCCATCGC
Source organism: Mesorhizobium sp. BHscii (assembly GCF_053848065.1). Lineage (NCBI taxonomy): Bacteria > Pseudomonadati > Pseudomonadota > Alphaproteobacteria > Hyphomicrobiales > Phyllobacteriaceae > Mesorhizobium > Mesorhizobium sp. BHscii. Next base: position 45,857 of record NZ_JBSPKW010000006.1, read on the forward strand.
CATCACGCTGGCCACCGGTCCGAGCAAATTAACAAGCATCGTCAGGTAATAGGGCCCCATGTCGAAGACCGGTCCGCCGCCCGGCTGATAATAGAATTGCGGATTGGGATGCCAGTGCTCCATGCCGCGCCCCATCATGAAGGCGGTGCCGGTCACCGCGCGGCCGATTGCGCCCTCATCCATGAGGCGGCGTGCCCGCCGTCCGGCGGCGCCGAGGAAAGTATCCGGAGCCGAACCCAGCAGCAGCCCGCGCTCCGCCGCCTCGGCGACAAGGCGCCGGCCGTCGCTGGCCGAGGTCGCCAGCGGTTTTTCGGTGAAGACGTGCTTTCCCGCCGAAAGCGCCGAAAACGAAATGTCAAAGTGCGCCGCCGGGATGGTCAGGTTGAGGACGAGGTCGATCTCGGGATCGGCCAGGAGCGCATCGACGCTGAGAGCCCGGATGTCGTATTCGCTCGCACGCAGCGCCGCCATGTCGGGCGATATGTCGGCACAGGCGCGCAGCTCCACCTCACCGAACAGAGCTGCATTGCGTGAATAAGTCATCGAGATGTTGCCGCACCCGACAACGCCAATGCCGAGCTTAGCTGCTGATTTTCCTGGCATTTTCCACTCCACCTCCCGACGTCGCAGCGCTCTGGCTGAACCAATGCACCAGCAACGGATCAGATTCGAAAGCCGCTTTACAGCATTTTAAATGTTGACGCGCGTAAAATTTTTATGGAACATGCGGAAATGCTGGCTGGGAGGCTGCCAGCGCAAGGAGGAGAAAATGACTGACATCAAAAAAGGGCCGGTCTCCGGCTCGAAGCCTGTGGCGCATGTGACGATCGCCGACCGCCGGCAGTTTCTCATCGGCAGCGCCGGGCTGCTCGGCGCGGCGACACTTGGCCTCGGCACCGGGCTGGGCGTTCGCCGGGCTCGCGCGCAGTCGCGGGCCGAAATCAGCTTTGCCAGCGCCGCCTTCTTCGGCAAGGAGACCTTCGGCGACCTGATCAAGGCCTTCAACGAATCGCAGGACCGCGTTCTGGTCAAGAACATCGAGCTGCCGCCGCCGAGCTCATCGACGGAAGTCTATCAAGGCCTCGTCCAGCAGCTCGCCCGGCGTACCGGCACGCCCGACGTCTTCAGCCAGGACGTGATCTGGATCGCCGGCTTTGCCGCCGCCGGCTGGGCGCTGCCGCTCGATGAGTACTTTCCGGCGGACAAGCGCAGCGCCTACTTCTCCGGGACCCTCAATGCCTGCACCTACGACGGCAAGCTGACTGCCCTGCCCTGGTTCATGGATTCGGGTATGTTCTATTACCGCAAGGACGTGCTGGAAAAGCATGGCGGCAAAGTGCCGGAAAACTGGGCCGACATGGCGACCATCGCCGCCGCCGCGCAGAAGGCCGGCGACGTCGATTTCGGCTATCTCTGGCAGGGCAAGCAGGCCGAGGTTCTGGTCTGCGACGCGGTCGAGATCATCACCTCCAACAATGGCGCGATCCTGGCGCCTGACGGCAAGTCATCGCTGATCAACCAGAAGGCCGCAGTCGACGCGATCCAGTTCCTGCACGGCACCATCGCCACGAGCAAGATCAGCCCGCAGGACGTCCTGTCCTGGGACGAGGAGCCATCGCGCCAACCGTTCACCTCTGGCAAGGCGATGTTCATGCGCAACTGGTCCTATGTCTATCCGATCGCCCAGGACGCCAAGGCCTCCCAGGTGGTGGACAAAATCGGCGTAGCACCGCTGCCGTCCTTCCCCGGCGGCAAGAGCTCGGCCTGTCTCGGCGGCTACCAACTAGGCGTCAACGCCAACTCGAAGCAGCGCGAAGCCGCGATCGAGTTGCTGACCTGGCTTTCGTCGACCGAAACCCAGCATCGCATCGCCCTAAACTTCGGGCTCGCGCCGACGCGCCCGGCACTGTTCCAGGACGAGAAGATCAAGACCGAACAGCCGTTCATGGCGAGCCTCGAGAAAGTGTTCACCGGCGCCACCGCCCGGCCGATCACGCCCGAATATGCGAAGGTGACGCTGGCCTTGCAGTCGGGCATCTCCAAGGCGCTGGTCTCAGGCAACGTCCAGGCCGAGATGGACGCGCTGGCGACGCAAATCGACCAGATCGTCGGCTGAACCATGACCGCGGCGGCCACTGTTGCTGGCATTGGCCGGCCGCGGCGGTTTGGCAAGGCGCTTCCAGTCTCATTGTGGGCTTTGCTCCTGCTGACACCGGCTTTCGTGTCGCTGGCGTCGGTTTCCTTCTACCCGATCATCAGCGGACTTTATCTCTCGCTCACCAACACCTCGCTGATCACCCAGGAGAACGAGTTCTCGGGCTTCTCCAACTATGTGCAGCTATGGGGTGACGCCCAATTCTGGAATGCCTGGTGGCACACGATGTGGTTCACTACGGCATCCACGATACTTGAGACCGTCATCGGGCTCGGCATGGCGCTCATCCTGTGCGAGGCCTTCAAGGGCCGCGGCCTGGTTCGCGCCGCCATGCTGGTGCCTTGGGCGATGCCCACCGTCGTCACCTCCAAGATGTTCGGCTGGCTGTTCGACGGCCAGAACGGCATTATCAACTATATCCTGCTGCATGCCGGGCTGATCGATCAGAACATCAACTGGTACGGCTCGCCCGACACGGCAATGATGACCATCATCATCGCCGATGTCTGGAAGACCACCCCGTTTATGGCGCTATTGCTTTTGACCGGGCTGCAGACAGTGCCCAATTCGCTGATCGAGGCGGCGCGTATGGATGGCGCAAAAGGCTGGACCACCTTCTGGTACATCCGTCTGCCGCTGCTGATGCCGACATTGCTGATTGCCGGCCTGTTCCGCGCGCTTGACGCCTTTCGCGTCTTCGACCTCGTTTACGTGCTGACCGGCGGCGGCCCGGCCGATTCGACCGAAACGCTGTCGACGCTGTCCTACAAGGTGCTCTTCTCGACGCTGCAATTCGGCTATGGCTCCGCCGTCTCGACGGCGATGTTCGTCACCGAAGGCATCATCGCACTGGTATTCTGCCTCTATCTCATCAGGCAGATCAGGAGGGCGCAATGAACGACGCGCGTTCACCGCTGCAGACGATCGCCATCTATCTTGGCGCCTTGCTCATCCTTGTCTGGTCGGGTGGCCCATTCCTCTGGCAGTTCTCGACATCGTTCCAGCTCGACAAGGCGCTGACATCAGGTTCGCCATCGTTAATCCCCGCGCCTTTTACGCTCGAGCACTACTACAACGCCTTCATCGAGAAGCAGCTGCACCGCTATGTCTGGAATTCGCTGGTGGTCTCGCTGGCCACGACATTCCTGTGCCTCTTCGTCGGATCGCTGGCCGCCTTCGCGCTGTCGCGGCTCAACGTCAAGGGCCGCTTCGGCATCCTGATGGTCATCCTTTCGGTGTCGATGTTCCCGCAGATCGCGCTGGTCGGGCCGCTCTATCTCGTCGCGACCAATCTCGGCCTGCTCGACACCTATACGGCGCTGATCATCACCTACCTGGCGCTCGGGCTGCCGCTCGTCACCTGGGTGCTGTTCGGCTATTTCGAGACGCTGCCGCGCGAGATCGATGAGGCGGCGCGCATGGACGGCGTCAGCGTTCCCGGCCTGCTCTGGCACATCATCCTGCCGATGTCGCTGCCGAGCCTGGTGACCACAGGCCTGCTCGCCTTCATCACCGCATGGAACGAATTCCTGTTCGCCCTCGCCTTCACCTCCAACATCGATCGCCAGACGATCCCCGTCGGCATCGCCAACTTCACCAACCTCTATTATGTGCCCTGGGGCGACATCGCCGCAGCTTCGGCCGTCGTCACCGTCCCTTTGATCGTGCTGGTGCTGTTCTTCCAGCGGCACATCATCGAAGGGCTGACGCAGGGCGGCATCAAGGAATGAAAGGATGAACGTGAAAGACCTGAAAGTCGGCTGCCAGACTTTTACGTGGGAAATGCTCGGAGGCGGTTTTGCCGGCGGTCCGGACGATCTGCTTAAAGCGATCGCTGACGGTGGTTATGCCGGCATAGAGATCACCGACACGATGATCGGCCGCTATGCCGACAGGCCGGCGGAATTCGCCATGGCGCTGGAGTCGGCTGGCTTGACGCTCGTCTCCTTCGCTTTCGGCTCGAATAGCGGCTTTACGCTGAAGGACAATATCGGCGCCGACCTCGAAACGGCGCAGCGCTGGATCGATTTCGCCGCCGCATTTCCTGGCGCGCTCGTCTCGATGGGCTCGGCTACCTCGGTTTCCGAAGGACCTCGTGACGACAAGTTTGCCATCGCGGCCGAGGTCTACAACAGGGCCGGCGAACTCGGGCGCAAGGCCGGCGTCGACATCGCCGTCCATCCCAGTTCCCACCACAACACGCTGCTATTCGACCGTGCCGACTACGACCGGATTTTCGCACTGATCGATCCGTCGCTCGTCGGCTGGGTCCCCGACACCGGCCACATCTTGCGCGGCCATGAAGACATGATCGACACGCTCACCACATACCGGGACCGCATCCGCTACATCCACCTGAAGGACGTCGATGCCGGCGGCAAATGGGCGATGCTCGGCAAGGGCGTCTGCGACACCCAAGCTGTGATCGATGTCGCCGGTGCCGCGCCACATTTCAACGGTTGGCTGGTGCTGGAAGAGGAATCCGAGACCGCCGCCGCCGATCCGGCCGCCGCGGTCAAGACCAACCGCCAGACCATGCGCGACTACGGCGCGTGAGGAAGAGATCATGATCCGGAAGCAAGACCGTCGTCTTCGTGTCGGCGTGCTCGGCTGCGGGCCGATCGCGCAGTTCGCCCATCTCGAATCCTGCGTGAAGGCCAGGAACGCTGATCTCTATGCGATTTGCGATGCCGCCCCCGACCTTCTGGCGCGCATGGGCGCGACCTATGAACCCGAGAAGATGTACGCCGACTACGATGAGATGCTCGCCGACCCGCAGCTGGAGGCGGTGATCGTCGCAACCTCCGACGCCTACCACGTTCCGATGTCGATCAAGGCGCTCGAGGCCGGTAAGCACGTGCTGTGCGAAAAGCCGATCGGCGTCTCGGTCGAGGAAGGCGAAACGCTCGCCGATGCGGTTAAACGCTCCGGCAGGGTGCTGCAGGTCGGTCACATGAAGCGCTTCGACCCGGCGCTGGAAGCGGCGCGCGATTTCGTCCGCGACGAGATCGGCGAGATCCTGGCGCTAAAAGCCTGGTATTGCGATTCCACCCATCGCTACACCAACACCGACGCGGTCCAGCCGCTGCCCGTCACCAGCAAGCTGGCAAGGAAACCTAGCGGCAATCCGAAAGCCGATCTCAGGCAGTATTTCATGCTCGCGCACGGCTCCCACCTCGTCGACACGGCGCGCTTCCTGTGCGGTGAGATCGTCGCGGTGCGCGCCCGCCTCAACGAGCGTTTCGGCGCCTATTGCTGGTTCGTCGAAACCGAGTTCGCCAACGGCGCGCTTGGCCATCTCGATCTCACCGTGGCTGTCCGCATGGACTGGCACGAGGGCTTCCAGCTCTATGGCGAGAACGGCTCGGTAATCGCGAAGACCTTCAATCCGTGGTATTTCCGAGCGAGCGAGGTCGATATCTTTCACGAGAAGGATGCGACGTCGCGAAAGCCGCTGGGCGCCGACGGGCATTTCTTCAGGCGCCAGCTCGAAAGCCTGGCCGAGACCGTCCTCGACGGCAAGCCGATGCGCGGCGCCAACGTCGAGGACGGCCTCGCCTCGATCCGCGCCATGGTGGCGATCGCCCGCTCGGTCGAAACCGGTGATCGCGTCGAGATCGCTTCCGTCACGGGAGCGGTCTGATGCAGATCGGGGTGTTCGCCAAGACCTTTCCTGGGAGCGAGCCGGCCGGCGTGCTGGCAGCGGTCCGCGACGCGGGATTTGCCGTCACCCAGTTCAACCTGGCCTGCGCCGGCCTGCCGTCGATGCCGGATGCGGTCCCTGTCGATGGCATCAACGCCATCGCGGCCGCGTCGAATGCTTCCGGCGTCACACTAGTGGCGCTCTCGGGCACCTACAACATGGCCCATCCCGACAGGACGGTGCGCGACGACGGCCTGCGCCGGCTTGGCGTGGTGATCAAGGCGGCGGCAGACCTTTCCGTTCCCTTGGTCACGCTGTGCACGGGAACACGCAACGCGGACGATCAGTGGGCGTATCACCCCGAGAATGCTGCCCCTGAGGCATGGGACGATATGGCGAGCGAGGTCGAAAAGGCGCTGCAATTCGCTGAGCGCCACGGCGTCGATCTCGGCATCGAGCCCGAACAGGCCAACATCGTCACCTCGGCGTCGGAAGCGATGCGCCTGATCGCCAGCATGGGCTCGAAACGGCTGCGCATCGTGCTCGATCCGGCGAACCTGTTCGAGCAGGCGAGCCCCGCCGAAGCACGCGCCATCGTGGCCGCTGCGGTCGAGCACACAGCCGGCCATGTCGCCATGGCCCATGCCAAGGACCGTTTAGCCGATGGCCGCTTCACTACGGCCGGCCGGGGCGTTGTCGACTTTGCGGATTTTGTTGCCCGCCTAAAGGTATCAGGCTTCGACGGGGCGCTGGTCACGCACGGCCTTTCAGCCGACGAAGCGCCTGAGGTTGCCCACTTCCTCAAGGGGCTGATCTGATGGCGCGTCTTGCAACTCTGCTTCGCGATGACGCCGCGCTTCAAGTCTCCGACCATGGCGACGGGCTTGCGGTCATCTTTCAGCACGGGCTGGGCGGTGGCGAGGCGCAGGTCGCCCAGGCTTTCCCTTCCGGGCCGAGGTTGCGGCGCCTCACGCTGGAATGCCGCGGGCACGGTGCCTCTGGGCTCGGCAGCAGTCGCCCGTTCTCCCTGAGCATGTTCGCGGATGATGTTCTGGCCGCCGCCGATCAGGCCGACCTCGATCGGTTCGTCGCCGGCGGCATTTCCATGGGCGCCGCAATTGCAACCCGCCTCGCCTGCCGTCATCCGGACCGTGTCGCGGGCCTGCTGCTGGTGCGGCCGGCCTGGACGTTCGACAGTGCGCCTGACAACATGCGGCCGATCGCCGAGGCTGCCGGCCTCATTCTAAGACACGGCCCCGACAAGGCCAGGACGATCTTCGCGCAATCGGAAACCTCCGCGCGCCTGCAGCGCGACGCGCCCGACAACCTTGCCTCGCTGTTCGGCTATTTCGACCGGCCCGACGCCGCGCCATTCGCACAGGTCCTCGCCGACATTGCCGCCGACGGCCCAGGCGTTTCCGCGAGTGACGCCGCGGTGCTTGGCATTCCCACGCTGGTCATCGGCAATGCCATGGATGCGGTGCATCCGCTGTCGGCGGCCCATACGCTCGCGGCGGCCATCTCCGGCGCGACCTTTGCCGAAATCTCTCCCAAGGCGCTCGACAGTGTCAGGCATTTCGCCGAGCTGCAGGCCGAGATCACGACCTTCCTTCACGCCCACTTCAACATCCGGAGCCTCATTCCGTCATGACGATGAAAACCCTGTCCGGTCCCGCTGCCATCGCCGCCTTGCCGCGCAACCGGCTGCTCGGCGAGTTTTCGCTGTGGTCGGCGGACCTTGCCAATATGGAGCGCGACCTGAAGCGCATAGAACCTCATGTCGACCTGCATCACATCGACGTCGCAGACGCCCGCTTCACCCCCGGCTTCCTGTTCTTCCCGGATCTGGTGAAGCGGATTGCCAGGCTGACGGCAAGGCCGATCCATGTGCACCTGATGGTCGAAGCCGAGATCGTCGAAGAGCAGACGCGTCAGTTCATCGAGGCCGGCGCCGACCTGGTCAGTGTGCACGCCGAAAACGGCGAGGCCAGCCTGCGCGCCGTGCGGCTGGCGCATGAGCTCGGCGCCGAGGCCGGCGTGGTGCTCAGGCTGGAAACGCCGGTCGCTGCGGTCACCCCATTCCTGCCGGAAGTCGCGTTTGTGACGCTTCTTGGCACATCCATTGGCGTCAAGGGCCAGAGCCTTTCCGACCAGGCCTGCCCACGCCTGATAGAGGCGCGTACACTGATGCGGCAAGCCGGCCGGGAGGCGGACATCATCCTGGCTGCCGACGGCGGCATCCGCCACGAGACGGTGCCGCGCCTGCGCGCCGCCGGGGCCGAGACTGTGGTGCTCGGATCGCTGGCATTCGGCGACCTCGACCTCGCGCAGCGCATGGCCTGGCTGCATGGACTGAAGGTCGCCGCCTTATGACAAGACTGGCCCTCGCCTTCGATCTCGGCGGAACGGAGCTGCGCGGCGCGTTGGTCGAGAGCGGCGGCCGCGTTGTCGCGCAGGTTTCGGCGCCGACGATGGCGATCGCGGGATCGGATGCGGTGATCGGGCAGATCATCGCACTGGCCGGGGCTCTTCTGACACAGCGCCCACAAGCGGATGTCGTCGGCATCGGCATCGGCGCGCCGGGACCGCTCGATCCCAAGGCTGGGATCGTGATCGCACCGCCGACGCTGGCCGGCTGGCACGACGTGCCGTTGATCGACATTCTCGGCAAGCATTTCGGCCTGCCGGTGCGGCTGGAAAACGACGCCAATGCGGCCGCGCTGGGCGAATGGCGCTTCGGCGCCGGCCTGGGCACCGGGTCGCTGGTGTTCGTCACCGTATCGACCGGCATCGGCGGCGGTGTCGTTGCCGACGGCCACATCTATCACGGCCGGCGCGGGCTTGCCGCCGAGATCGGCCACATGACCATCACCGGCGAGGGCGACCGCTGCTTCTGCGGCGCTGTCGGCTGTTTCGAGGCGGTCGCCTCCGGAACCGCGCTCGGGCGGCGTGCCACGGCGCTGACAGCGCCAGGCGACGGCTCCCTGCTCAGGCGCCTTTCGGCCGATGGCGACGTTTCGGCCAGGCACGTCGTCGAGGCCGCACGTGCCGGCGATATCAGTGCGCTCGAGCTGATCGAGGCGGAAGCCAGGTGGCTCGGCATCGGCTTCACCAACCTGCTTCACCTCTATTCGCCGGACCTGATCGTCATGGGCGGCGGTCTCGCCAACGGCTTCGACCTGCTGGCTCCAGCCATCAGGGCAACCGTCGAGCAGCGGGCGATGCCGGCCTACCAGGATGTGCCGATCGTGCCTGCGCGGCTCGGCGACCGCGCAGGGCTGATCGGCGCGGCCAGTCTGATCCTGTGGGAAGGCGAACCGGGCGCGCCATTGGCGATGGCGCAGGACGAGGACAGCAAAGACGGTGCGAACGAAGATGCCGTCGGCAGGGAGGCAAGCCATGGCTGAGCTCAAGCTGCGCGGCGCGCGCAAGTCCTACGGATCGGTCGAGATCATCAAGGGCCTTGACCTGGACGTCGAGGACCGCGAATTCGTCGTCTTCGTTGGCCCGTCCGGCTGCGGCAAGTCCACGCTGCTGCGCATGATCGCCGGCCTGGAAAAGATCACCGCCGGCGACTTGCTGATCGATGGCGTGCGCGCCAACGACATCGATCCGTCCGAGCGTGGGCTCGCCATGGTGTTCCAGTCCTACGCGCTCTATCCGCACATGATGGTGGCCGAGAACATGGGCTTTGCGCTGAAGATCGCCGGCGTCTCCGCCGCGGAAAAGGAACGCAAGGTGCGGGAGGCCGCCGAGGTGCTGCAGCTTTCGCATCTCCTCGGCCGGCGGCCGAAGGCGCTTTCGGGCGGCCAGCGGCAGCGTGTCGCCATCGGCCGCGCCATCGTGCGCAATCCCAAAGTGTTCCTTTTCGACGAGCCGCTGTCCAATCTCGACGCCGCCTTGCGGGTGAGCATGCGGCTCGAGCTGATGCGCCTGCATGAACACCTGGCCGCGACCATGATCTATGTCACCCACGACCAGACCGAGGCCATGACCATGGCCGACAAGATCGTCGTGCTGAACGGTGGCAGCATCGAACAGGTCGGCTCGCCGCTCGAACTCTATAGCCGGCCGGCCAACATTTTTGTCGCCAGCTTCATCGGTTCGCCGAAGATGAATCTGTTGAAGCTGAAAGTGGCCGCGACTGGGCCCAAAGGCGTCTCCGTTACCTTGCCGGACGGCCAGGCGCTGACCGTCCCGGTTGCCGCCGGTGCAAGCAAATCTGGCGACGAGCTGCTGCTCGGCATGCGGCCGGAACATCTCCGCATCTCGGCGAGCGGACAATTCAAGGGGCGAGCCGTGCTGGCGGAGCGGCTTGGCAGCCTGACCATCCTGCATGTTGAGATCGCGCCTGACATCACGCTGGTCATCCAGGCGGAAGGTGGCGACAGGACGCCGTTGCACAGCCCGATCGCGCTCGACATCTCGCCATCGGCCTGCCACCTGTTTCGCACCGATGGTCCGGCGCTGGCGTCTCTGCAATCGGCGTGAGCCGTGGGCCCATGGTTTGAAACCAGAGAACTGACGACGCCGGCATCGAGCCTGCTTCGACCCCTACAGTGTCGATTTCTGCTGCATCGCAGCACATCAAAAACCGCTGCACACCATTTTAAAACTTGACGCATGTCAAATTTTTCTAAAACATGCGATAATGCTGGCGAGGCCTTGGCCAGCGCTCTGGGAGGAGAAATGCCTGACACGGAAAATGGCCCGGAACGGGTCTTGAAGCAGCGAGCTGCACGGCAATCGCCGATCGGTCGGCTGTCTGCCATCGCAAGCGCCGGGCCGGCCTTCGTCGCGCCCTGCACAGCCATTCCATTCGCCGAACGGGTTAATTGCGACACAACCAACATTTAGGAGGAGCAAGAAACATGCGTATATTCAATGGCCTGACGCTTGGCGCAGGTCTGTTTGCAACCATCGTCTCCATGCCGACCCAGGCCCAAGACGCGGCGAAAGTCGCGGCCATCGTCAAAGGTCTCGACAACCCCTTCTTCCAGTACATGCAGAAGGGCATCGAGGAGCAAGCCAAGGCCGATGGCGTCGGCGTTACCGTGCAGGCGGCCGCCAATATGGGCGACGCAACCGGGCAGGCCGACCGGCTGACCGCCATGGCCATGCAGGATTTCGACTGCTACCTGGTCAACCCGATCAGCGTCTCCAACCTGGTGCAGGCGCTGGTGCCGGTCGCGCAGAAGAACAAGCCGATCGTCAACATCGACAGCACCATCGACGCCGAGCAGGCCAAGGCCGCCGGCTTCACCATCTCAACCTATATCGGCACAGACAACGTTGCCGCCGGCGTGCTGGCAGGCGAGGAGATGCTGAAGCTGGTTCCTGCAGGCTCCAAGGTTGCACTGGTGGCGGGCATCGTCGGCGATGTCGGCAGCAATGCCCGCATCAAGGGTTTCAAGCAGGCTGTCGAAGGCAAGCTCGACGTCGTGGTGATGGTGAGCGCCGACTGGGACCGTGAGAAGGCCTTGACCGCCGCGACCGACATCCTGGCCGCGCATCCCGATCTCGCCGGCTTCTTCGCCGCCAACGACATCATGGCGCTCGGCGTCCAGCGCGCCGTGCAGACATCGGGCAAGGACGTCAAGGTGATCGGCCTCGACGGCATCGTCGACGCGCTGAAATCGGTCGCGGCCGGCGAACTCGCTGCGACCGTCGCCCAGTACCCCTATGTTGTCGGAGCCATGGGCGTGGAAGCCTGCGCCGTGGCAGCCAAGGGCAAGGAACTGCCCGCCAACGTGCCGGCGCCGGTGCTCCTGATCAACAAGGACAATGCCGAGGCTTCGCTGAAGAGCTTCCCGCGCCCCGGCGGAGACTATCCCGATCCCTTCCGCGAGATGTTGCAGCAGTGAACGCTCCCGCTGAGAACGCGTCCTCGCGGGAAGCGGGCGCGGCGGAGGAGAGCCGTCCCTCCCTGGCGGCTCTCCTCCTGGATCCTTCCTTCTGGGCCGACTGGGCATCCGTCGTCGGCCTCGTCGGCCTCGTCGTCGTGTTCGGCATCGCCCAGCCGGTCTTTCTCAGCGTCGCCAATTTGCAGGCCCTGCTGCTGGCTGCGGCGATCCTGGTGGTGCTGTCGATCGGCCAGACCTTCGTCGTGGCCACCGCCGGCATCGATCTTTCGCTGGCTGCCGCGGTCATGCTGGGCGCCATCATTCTCGGCCTCGTCGATGCCGCGGGCTATGGCATCTTCTTCGCCTGCGTACTGGCCGTCGCCGCCACCAGCGCGGTCGGTTTCCTCAACGGCGTGCTCATCACAGCCGGGAAAATACCCGACTTCGTGGTGACGCTCGGCACGCTTTCGGGCGTCACCGGCCTCGGTCTGATCCTGTCGGGCGGCGAGCCGATAATGGTTGGCTCGACCTTCCTGCTGCGGCTGGCCTCCGGTTCCTTCGGGCCGTTCGGCTATCCCGTCTGGGTGGCGATATCAGCCGTTCTGGTGGCGCATATCGCGCTCTTCCATACCCGCTTCGGGGTGCATCTGCTGGCGACCGGCGGCCAGACCGAAAGCGCCCGCTCGCTTGGCATCCGGACCGACCGGGTCAAGATCGCCGCCTATACGATATCAGGATTCTGCGCCGGCATCGCCGCGCTGCTTCTGGTGGCGCGCATCGGCTCGGCCGAACCGCAGATCAACACCAGCCTTCTGCTCAATTCGGTGGCGGCAGTCGTCTTGGGAGGCGTCAGCCTGTTCGGCGGACGCGCCAGCATTCTCGGCCCGGCGATCGGGGCGCTGATGCTCACCGCTCTCGTCAATGGGCTGACGCTGCTCAGCGTTTCGGCCTTCTACCAACCGCTCGCCGTGGGCGCCATCGTGGTGCTGGCGGCACTGATCATGCGGTATCAGAAATGAGCGCCGTCAATCACTCGCCGTCGGCCGACGCGATCCTAGCCTGCGAAGGGCTAAGCAAGCATTTCGGCGGCATCCGCGCCTTCACCGATGTCGCCTTCCAGGCCCGCCGTGGCGAGGTCACCGCTGTCATCGGCGACAATGGCGCCGGCAAGTCGACGCTGATACGCTGCCTGGTCGGCGTCCATGTGCCGGATGGTGGCGAAATCTTCTTCGACGGCCGGCTGCACCCCTTCGCTAATCCCGACGAGGCGCGCAAGGCCGGCATCGAGACGGTGCACCAGAACCTCGCGCTGATCGATGAATTGACCGTCGCCCAGAACCTGTTCCTCAACCGTGAGATCGTGCGCCGGATCGGCCCGTTCGCCCTGCTCGACCGCAAAGCGATGAAGCAGCAGGCGCGTGCCATGCTGTCGCGCCTGTCGATCAACATGCCTTCGGTCAGCCAGCGCGTGCGGCGCCTTTCGGGCGGGCAGCGACAGGCGATCTCGATCTGCCGCGCCGCAGGTTCCGGCGCCAAGCTGGTGGTGATGGACGAACCAACCGCGGCGCTCGGCGTGCAGGAGACGGCCAATGTCGAAGCCCTGATCCGGCGGCTGCGCGACCAGGCCGTCAGCGTCATCCTGGTCAGCCATAATTTCGATCAGGTGCGGCGCCTGTCCGACCAGATCTGGGTGATGCGGGCGGGACGGATGGTGGCGACGGTCCGATCGTCCGAGACCACCGGCAACGAACTCGTCGCGCTCGTCACCGGCGCAGCGTGACGGGCGGCCGGGCCGAGTCGCACCTGTCGCTGAGACGAGCTGTTGGCTGAAACAATTGGTTTGCAAAGGGAGTTTGCAGTGGCGGTGATCCGTGTCGGACTTGTGGGGCTTGGAGAGGTCGCTCAGTCGATCCATCTGCCGGTGCTGAGCGACCAGCGCGACCGCTGGCTGATATCGGGCGTCTATGATGTTTCGCCGAGCCTGGTGACGCTGTGCCGCTCCGAATACCCGACCGCCGCAATCTTCGATTCGGCCGAGGCGCTGATGAGTTCGCCGGATATCGACGCGGTTTTCATCCTCTCGTCCGACGAGACCCACAGCCGTTTCGTCCGTGCCGCCGTCCAGGCGAACAAGCATGTCCTGCTGGAAAAGCCCGCCTGCCTGACGGTGCGCGAAATCGACGAATTGCTGGCTCTGACGACAAACTACGCCAAGACGATCTTCGTCGGTTACATGCGCCGCTACGCTCCAGCCTACCTGGCGGCGATGGAGGAACTGCCTGACTTCGCCGATATCACCCATGTCCGCATCTTCGACCTGATCTCCGAGGGCCGGCATTTCCTGAAAAAGAGCCAGAATATTCTCTATCCCACCGACATCGATCCGGCCCTTTTGGCACGCGGCGCCGGGGAGCGCGAGGCGCTGATCCGCGAAGTGGTCGGCAGCGATGCGCCCGCCGATCTCGTACGCGCCTATCGCGGCCTGACGGCGCTGAGCTCGCACCACATTTCGGCGATGCGCGGGCTGCTCGGCGAGCCGGTTCGTGTGCTCGCCGCGCATCGCACCAATGGCGGCGCCAACACCAGCGTGACCTTCGACTATGGGCATTTCGCCTGCTGCTACGACGCAGTGGTCGACGATCTCGGCCTGTTTGATGCCATGATCGAGGTGCGCTCGAAGACCAAACGGGTCCGCATCATCTACGACACGCCCTATATCCGCAGCCTGCCGACGCGGCTCGAAGTGACGGAAGCCGGTCCACTAGGCGCGGTGACCAGGACCTTCGGGCCGCTCTATGGCGACGCTTTCTCGAATGAACTGGAGACCTTCCATCGCCACATCACTGACGGGACAAAGCCGCTGACCGACCTCGCGGACTCCCGTCGCGACCTGGCGCTGATGGCCGACATCATCGCGCGGATGAAGGAGACTGGGGGGCGCTGAATGCCTGCCCCCTATTTCCCGCAGTGGTGATCGTTGATCTTGTTCAACGCATTCGCGTCGGGCCCGACCCTGTGGTAGGAGCAGGCTCCGGCGGCTGTCGTGACCAACTGCTGGTCATAGTAGCGCGGGCCGCCGAACAGAATGTCGATGATGTCGCCTTCGGCGGGAACGTAGCGTTCCGATTGAACCCGGTAGTCGCGGTGCCGATGGTCGCGGTATTTGTCCCCCGCGAAAGCCGAGGCGGACATGCTGCAGCCTATCGCGAAGGCAGCGAGCGCGCGGATCGCAAAGCGTTGGGTCATCATCGGCAATACCCTTCTGGCAGTTCGGCTTTCTACCATATAGCCAAAATCGCCAGCCGAACAAAAGTTCCCTGAACGGCGCCTTAGGCCCAGCGCGAATCCATCAATAAGGTGCTGGGCTACGATGCGGCCGCCGCACTCGCAAACGACGCCGCCAACAAGGAAAAGTTCGGCGCCGTGATGAGCCAGTAGCCAGCCCGGTAGCCAGTGGTGTCGTGCGCGCCGGAAATCCTACCCGGGCAGTCCGTGCCGGTATGGCGCGGGCCCGCTGCTTGTGCTCGACCGGTTCGGGCGGCGGTTTCCGGCCGGTGTGTTGCCCTGGCGGTAAACCGCCTCAGGTGCTCGGGATAATCCAGGCCATCATCAGCAAGGTCGTTCACGGTGATCTGCCTTGCCGCAGGTGCTTCGCTGGCCTACGCGGCAATCTATCCCGCGATCTCAAGCAAGGACGATACCAGCAACCGGCGTTCGTCCTGTGAAAGGACGTCCGAGTCGAAGAGGTTCATGCTGCGAAGTCCTTCGATGGCGAGGTAGCAGACCAGCAGCGCCTTGAGGTCCGGCGTCTCTCCCTTGAGCCGCTCGAAAACCTGCCGCCTGAACAATTTTATCGGCGTCAGGAAATCGGGATCCTCGGCGATCGCCGAAAATATCCAGGAAGCCGACGGTTTCGATTCCTCGGCATGTTCGGCCGAAAGCTTGATGTAGGTCGCGAGCGGGCTTTCGCCGCTGACGCCGGCCGTGCGGGCGGACTCCAGCGCCTGCTCGAAGGCGCGCAGGTATTCCTCCACCAGCGCCTGCATCAGTTTCGCCTTGGTCGGGAAATTGTACAGCAAGCCGCCTTTCGACACGCCGGCTCGGCTGGCGACGGCGTCCAGCGACAGGCTGCCGGGCCCCGTCTCGCGTGCCACATCGGCGGCGGCAGCGAGTATCCTGTCGCGCGAATTTGTTCTTCGGGCCTTCATCAGTCGCTTCCCATACATTAGCCTACGCGGAATTGACAAGACCGTCCAGACGGTACAGTAAGATCGCCGTCATTTGAAATCGGGACCAGTCACAGGTATGTGTTTCGGTCATCCGACTGTTATGCCGGGCCATGGCCAAGGGGACTGTTCGTGATCAAGCGTTTCATCATTGCCTTCGTTCTGCTCGTGCTGGTGTGTGGCGGCATCGTCGGCTTCAATTTGTTCCGCGACAATGCAATGCAGCAATTCTTCGCCACGATGAAACCGCCGGCCGCGACCGTGTCGACGATAATCGTCAAACCGACGAGCTGGACGCCGGGCGTCGAGGCGATCGGCACTGTCAGGGCGGTCCGCGGCGTCGACCTGAGCGTCGAAACCGCCGGCATCGTTAAGGACATCCTGTTTCACGCCAATCAGAAGGTTGAAGCCAACGCGGTTCTCCTTCAGCTCGACGATGCCGCCGAGCGCGCCGATCTCGATGCGACGAAGGCGCAAGCAGCGCTCGACCAGACGGCGTTGACACGCGCCCTTGAATTGCAAAAGCGCGGTGTCGGCTCGGAATCGACGCTCGACACGGCGCGGGCAACCGCATCGGCTTCCGCTTCGCAGGTCAACAGGCTGCAGGCGGTGCTCGAACAGAAACTGCTGACAGCGCCCTTCGGCGGCACAGTGGGTATCCCCAGGATCGATCTCGGCCAGTATCTCTCACCCGGCACTTCCGTAGTGACACTGCAGGACCTAGAAACGATGCGGGCCGATTTCTCGGTTCCCGAACAGCAGCTTCCGCTGCTGAAGATCGGCCAGAAGGTGCGGCTGGGCATTGGTGACGGAGAGCTGCCGTTCGGCGGCACCATCCGCGGTATCGACCCGAAGATCGACCCAACCAGCCGGCTGGTGACGGTCAGGGCCGAGGTCGCCAACCCCGAAGGCAAGCTGACTCCTGGCCAGTTCGTGCAGGTGCGCGTCGAATTGCCCGAGGAAAACAACGTGCTAACGGTGCCGCAGACCGCGCTGACCTCCAGCCTCTACGGTGACTTTGTCTTTGTGGTGCGTCCGGCGAAGCCGGCCGCGGCCAATGGCGCCGCCCCTCCTGCTGCGGCAAAGCCGGAAGAAAAGCCCGCCACGGATACTGCGAAGCCCGCAGCCGAAGCGCCCGCAGCAAAACCCGGGGAAAAACCGGCTGCAACGCCGGCCGAATCGACAGCGGAAGAACAGAAACCGCAGCTCGTACTTGCCCAGGTGTTCGTCAAGCCCGGCCGCCACAATGCCGGCCTGGTTGAGATCCTGGAAGGTATTGCGCCCGGCGACGAAGTCGTTACCGCCGGCCAGAACCGGCTCTCCAACGGCATGTCCGTAGCCGTCGACAACACGATCGACCCGACCAAGCCGGCGAACCAGCAGGCAGCCCAGCAATGAGCTTTTCCGACCTCTTCATCCGCCGTCCGGTCCTTTCGACCGTGCTCGCCTTGATGATCCTTCTTCTGGGTTTCCAGGGCATCTTCAACCTTTCGATCCGGCAGTATCCGGAGGTTGAAGAAACGGCCATCACGATCACTACGACCTATCCCGGCGCCAGCGCCGACCTGATCCAGGGATTCATTTCCGCGCCGATCGCCCGTGCCGTCGCTTCGACCGAAAACATCGATTATGTCACGTCGGCGAGCCGGCCGTCCTTAAGCACCGTGACGGTGCAGATGAAACTCGGCTCCAACCCCGACGTCGCGTTGAACGAAGTCTTGTCGAAGGTACAAGGCGTGCGCGGCAATCTGCCAGACGAGGCCGAAGACCCGGTGATCGTCAAGGGCACCGGCGAGCAGTTCGCGATGATGTACATCTCGATGCAGAATCCGAACATGACGCCGGAACAGCTCACCGAATATATCGAGCGCGTCGTACGGCCGCGCATGTCGACGGTCGAGGGTGTCGCCGACGTTCAGATCTTCGGGGCCGCCGAATATTCGATGCGCGTCTGGATCGACCCGGTCAAACTGGCGGCGCGCGGCGTGACGGCGGCGGAAGTGCTGACTGCCATCAATGAATCGAATTTCCTCTCCGCGCCCGGCAATACCGAAAACGAATACGTCGCCTCCTCGATCACCGTTCGCTCGACGCTGCAGACGCCGGAGGCTTTCGCCGCCCTTCCGCTCCGTTCGAAGGACGGCAATGTGGTGAGACTGCGCGACGTGGCGGGCGTCGAACTCGCTGCGGCGAACACTGACACCAGGGTCACTTTCAACGGCAAGCCCGGCATCTTTCTCGCCATTTTCCCGACGCCGGCCGCTAATCCGCTAACGACAGCGGAGGCGATCCACGACATTGTGCCGACGATTCAGGAAACGCTGCCGCAAGGCATGACGATCGAGATCGTTTACGATTCGACCGAGCAGATCAGCGCCTCGATCGAGGAGGTGTTCAAGACCATCGGCGAGGCGGTCATCATCGTCGTCGTCGTCATCCTGCTCTTCCTCGGCTCGTTCCGCTCGGTGCTGATGCCGATTGTGACCATTCCGCTGTCGCTGATCGGCGTCTGTTTCCTGCTGTTTTCGTTAGGCTATTCGATCAATCTTCTGTCTTTGCTGGCCATGGTGCTGGCGATCGGCCTCGTCGTTGACGATGCCATCGTGGTGGTAGAAAACATTCACCGCCATATGGAGGAAGACGGTTTGTCGCCGATGCAGGCGGCCTTCAACGGCATGCGGGAGATCTCGTCCGCCGTCATCGCCATGACGATAACGCTGGCCGCCGTATTCGCGCCGCTGGCCTTCACCGGCGGCCTGACCGGCGCACTGTTTCGCGAATTCGCAGTGACGCTTGCCGGCTCGGTGGTGCTTTCGGGTGTCGTTGCCCTCACCGTCACGCCGATGATGTCGGCACGCATCCTGAGGGCCGGCTCGCACAGCCGCTTCCAGCGTATTGTCGACAGCACGTTCGGGCGCGTCGAAAACATCTATGAGCGGCTGGTCAGCGGCTCGTTGAAATACCGCCCGGTGACCCTGATGATCGTCATCGCACTGGTGGCCACGACCGGCTTCATGTTCACCAAGACCGCGAGCGAACTGGCGCCGGAAGAAGACCAGGGCTTCTTGCTGTCTATTGTGAACGCGCCGCGCTATGCGACGTCGGACTACACCGAGACCTATGTGAACCAGATTCTCGGGCTGGTGAATAATATCCCCGAAACCAGGGCGCGGTTCTCCGCCGTCGCGTTCCAAGGCCCGACGAACAACGCCTTCGTCGGCTTCGCATTCAAGGACTGGGCCGACCGCACGCGCAGCTCGAAGGAACTTCAGGAAGACATCACGGGTCGCCTCAGCAAGGTTGCGGGCGTCGAAGCTTTCGTCTTCGCACCGCCGACGCTACCCGGCTCCGGCGGCGGCCTGCCGATCACGATGGTGGTGCGCTCGACCGGCGACGCCTCCCAGGTGTATGAGGCGGCCGAGGACATCAAGAACAAGGCGCAGGCCTCCGGTCGCTTCCTCGCCGTGCAGAATTCGATGTCCTACGACGCGCCGCAAGTGACGGTGACGATCGACCGCGACCGCGCCGCGGCGCTCAACCTGCCGATCGCCGACATCGGCCGGACGCTGACCCTCTTGGTCGGTGGCGCTGAGGTGGCGCAATTCGACCGCGAATCCAACAGCTACGACATCATCCCGCAGGTACCGCAGAACTTCCGCGACAACCCTGAAAAGCTGGCCGAGTATTTCGTGCGCAGCGCGTCGGGCGAGATGGTGCCGCTCTCGGCGGTGGTGAAGATCTCGACCAATGCATCGCCGGCCGCGATCGAGCAGTTCAACCAATTGAACTCCGCCACGATTTCGGCTCTGCCATTGCCCACCGTCACCACCGGCGACGGGCTGAAGACCATCGAGGATATCGCCAGGGAAAGCCTGCCCGATACGTTCTTCATCGACTATACCGGCCAGTCGCGGCAGGAGAAGGAACAGGGCTACACGATCATCATCGCCTTCGCGGCAGCCGTTCTGGTCATCTATCTGGTGCTGGCGGCGCAGTTCGAAAGCTTCCGCGATCCGTTGATCATCATGATGTCGGTGCCGCTGTCGATCTTCGGCGCGATCGTGCCGCTCAATCTGGGGCTGGGAACGCTCAATATCTACACGCAGGTCGGCCTGATCACGCTGATCGGTCTGATCACCAAGCACGGCATTCTTCTGGTCGAGTTTGCCAACCAGCAGCGCGAGCTCCACGGGATGCGGCGGCGCGATGCGATCGTCGCCTCGGCCAGGGTGCGGCTAAGGCCGATCCTGATGACGACGGCTGCGATGGCGCTCGGCGTGGTGCCGCTGATCATCTCCAGCGGCGCGGGTGCGGCGGCGCGCTATTCGATGGGCCTGGTGATCTTCACCGGCATTCTGGTGGGGACCATGTTCACCCTGTTCGTGGTGCCGATGTTCTACACCTTCATTGCCAGCAAGGACCTGCCGCATCACGCCGAGAAGCCGGACCCGAAGCTGATGCCGGTCCCGGTTGATTGATTGACAAAAAGGCCGGGGATTTCCGGCCTTTTTCTTGGGCAGTGATGTCCGACCGCAACGTATTTAACAAGCGGATCGTCTTTGCTTACCTATTTGACGATGACGATCCTGGTGTTGGCCGGACCGAAAATCTCGACCAGCTGGTAGAAATCGGCGGCGTCGACCGGATGCAGCCGCACGCAGCCATGCGAGGCCGGCTGGCCGAGGCGCTTGACGAAATTGGTCGCATGCACGGCGTAGCCACCCTTGAAGAAGACCGAATGCGGCATCGGCGCGTTGTCATATTTCCTCGAATACCACATTTGGTGCATGCGGGTCGGCTTGAACGAGCCGGTCGGGGTGACATGCCCCTTGGCGCCGGTCGAGACTTTCCACGCGAAGGTCGGCCGCCCGTCGACCAGGACTTGCATCGTCTGCTGCGAAAGCGAAATCCGCGCCACTATCTGATTGGCAGCCTGATTGGCAGCATGGGCAATGCCGTTACCGGCGCCGAACAGAAGAACCGCACCCGTGAGGGCGGCGGCAGCGATGTTGATGAGCTTGGCAGAAATGGCAGCGTACATGATGTCCCCCGTCTGCCGGATATGGCCGGCTCCAATTCGATGACCGGCTTATCGTTGGGTCACGTTTCGGATTGATTTCGCACGGCAGACGTTTCTGTTTCGGATGTGTTTCCTATGGTTAACAGCCCAAAGCCCATCCGAGGGATTTGTAGGGGTGAACCCAATGACATGAAGCCTCGGCTGCTCGAGCCCGGACTCGCGAAAAGGTACTGCCATCTCCAAGTGAAAGTGCGCTCTTCCCTCATATGAAAGAAATTTGACTTGGCTCGAAACCAATCTGCAACAAAGCGCGGACTCTAGCGGCATGATCTGGATACAGGCCACCCGCAGAGTTGACCGAACGAAAACAGCCGGCACAAACGAAGATGAACATGCAATAGAACGCGATCTCCTGGCTCTTCAGGATAAGCATAGCCGCAGCGATGATTGGCGGCGTCGGCACTTCGCCGGCAGCCCGACGACGAAGCTTGCGGGGATGACTTCAAGCGAAGTTTCGACGCTGCATGCCGCACTGTTTTTCGCCACGGGTCTGGATCGTGTCCAGTCTGCGCATCAACCGGCTCAAGGCCCTCTGGCGGGTCGGTTTTGGGCTGAAGAAGATGCGCGGCCCCTCCGGCAACTTGCAGCCGAGAGGACCGAAGGCCCGCGCCGCGACGGGGGGCTCCGCTGGCGGCGCGGGCGCTTCGGGGGTTTCCCTGAAGACATGATCCCGAACCGAAAGACCGCATCGCGACAAGTGGTGCTGGTTTTCGGGAAAAGATTGTGCCCGAAAACAGGCCATACGCAGCAGATCTGAATTTGGGGAACGGATACGATGAACACGAAATTTGCAGCTTCGGTGCTTTCCGCACTGCTCTACGCACAGGGCCTGCTCGGCTTTGCCGGCCTCGCCACCGTGCTTCTTAGGGATCGTGCCCATGCGAGCGAATTCGTCGCGGCCAGCGAAATGCCGTCAGGTCCGTCGGTTCTTGTGGTCCGCTGAGCGCCTGGGCCTGTGGGCAATATGGTGAGGGCCAGGGCCTCAGTCGGCGAACAGCGTCGGCGGATCGAACCGGTAGCCCGCACCCCTTATAGTGGTGATGGTTTCGGTGTCGAGCTTGCGGCGCAGCCGCACGATGCGCGAATCGATCGAGCGGTCGAAGGCATCGGCATTTTCGGCGGGCGCGGCGGCAATGATGTCGTCGCGCGTCAAGACCTTGCGCGGACTGGCCAGGAACAATCTGAGCAGCGCCACCTGACCCGGCGACAATTGTTCTTCCGTGCCGGAGCGATGCATGACCATGGCCGACCGGAGGTCGACCGTCGCGTTCTCCAGCACGACCAATTCCCCGGCGTTTCTGCCGCGCCGTGCCAGCAAGCCGCCGATACGGGCGGCGAGTTCCCTGACATTGAGCGGGCTTTCGACGACGTCGGCGGCGCCGAGTTCGAGCGCCAGCACCTTGTCGACGAGATCGGCCGGCCGGCAGATCAGGATGAAATCCGGCCCGCCCTCGCCGCCATGGCGCCTGAGCAGATCACGCCCTTCCGCCTGGCTGAGGCTGTCGCCGACGACGACGACATCGATGCCCTTTCCGGAAAGCAAGGATTCAGCCTCCCACGGCTGCCGCACCGCGCGCACGTCATGACCACGCCGTTCGAGATGGTCGGCGAGATCGGTCGCGACCACTTCGGCGACGGAAACAAGCGCGATGACGGATCGTGCAGCCATTTTTTTCCACCCTGCAACCGGCAACCCAAGATGAGTGCTGGACATGATGTTTATACCCAATCTACTTTCCGCTGAAAGCGGGAGCGACAGCATAGTGCGGGCACGAATTGTCATCGTCGAGGACGAGCCGGATCTGAGAGACGCGGTCGCCGAGTATCTCGGCGCCAGCGGCTACGATGTCGCGACGGCCGAGAGTGCCAGCGCCGCGCGAACTTTGCTGGAAACGCAGTCGTTTCATCTGGCCATCCTCGACATCGCCATGCCAGGCGAGGACGGCCTGTCGCTCGGCCGCTGGCTGCGCTCGAAAATGCCTATCGGCATCATCTACGCCACTGCCGCCGGCACCGCGCTCGACCGCATCGTCGGGCTGGAACTCGGCGCCGACGACTACATCGTCAAGCCTTACGAATTGCGCGAGGTGCTGGCGAGGGTCCGCAGCGTGCTGCGCCGCGTGCCGCAGCCGGCCGAACCACAGGGCGCCAAGGCCGAAACAACTGCCAACCGCCGCTTTATGAGCTTCGGCCCTTTCCATGCCGATCTCGACGGCCGGTTCGTCACCGGCACCAATGGGACGGTCATCGACATGGCCAAGAGCGAGTTTGACGTGCTGGAGGTCTTCCTGACGCGCGCCAACCGTTTGCTGACGCGTGCGGCGATCTCCGAGGCGATCGGCTTCGTGGAAGATCCTGAATCGTCACGCGCGGTCGATATCCGCATCATGCGGCTGAGAAAGAAGATCGAGGCGGACCCGGCCAATCCGAAATTCCTGCGCACAGTCCGCGGCGAAGGCTATATCTTCTCGCTGCCGACCGGCGAAAGCAACTGAGCGGCGCGACCACTGGTAACCACTCTCGGTGGCACGACTGTGAAATGACGGCTGACCATGACGGCTGAAGCAGCACGCAGCGATATGCACGGCGTCAGGCAGGGCGCGGCGATGGCGGCTGTCCATGTCGTTCGCCGGCTTCGCGAAGCCGGCGACTGGCAGCGCGAGATGGACAGCATCCTTGAAACGCTCTGCGGGGCCATGGATTGCCAGCGCGGCATCCTGTTTCGGCTGCGCGAGCTGCCGGGCCAGGGCTTTGCCCAGTCGGTCGCGGCTTACTGGATCAACCCCCGATTTGGTGGCGAACTGGCGTCGCCAACGGTAATCATGCAGTCGGTTGTCAATTCGGACCCACTGCTGGAACGGTTGGCGGAGGACGAGCGGCAAGGCAAGATCTTCGCGGGACACACGCGCGACCTCGAAGGCTTTCTGAGAACCGACTTCGAAAAGCAGCACATCAAGTCGTTCCTGTCGGTGTCGGTCTTTGCGCATGGCCATCTGTGGGGCACGCTGGCGGTCAACGACTGCGTGAACGAGCGCGAATGGACCGACGAGGAAGAGGCAACGCTGCACATCGTGGCATTGGCCATCGGCGACGCCATCGAACGATCGCTTTCCGATGCCCATGCCAGCGAAGTCATCCGACGCACCATGTTGCAGGCCTCGCTCGACGCCATCATAGTCATCGACGAGACGGGTTCGATCATCGAGTTCAATCCCGCCGCCGAAAAGATGTTCGGCTATCAGCGCAGCGACATCCTCGGCAAGGACCTGCTCGACACCGTCGTTCCGGAATATTATCGCAAGGGCTATGTGTCGGGCGCCGAATACATGTCGGGCCGCGGCGCGCCGATGGTCGGCCAGCGGATCGAGACCGTCACCCAGAATGCGGCCGGCGAGGTCTTTCCGATCGAACTGACGGCGACTGAGATGCGAGTCGCCGACCGCCGCCTGATCTTCGGCTCGATCCGCGACCTTCGCGACAAATTGCGCGCCGAGGAGGAGATCGGCCGCCAGCGCGAAAAGCTGCACCAGAACGAGAAGATGGCGGCGATGGGCTCGCTGCTTGCCGGCGTGTCACACGAGCTCAACAACCCGCTTGCCGTGGTCGTCGCACAATCGACGCTGTTGCACGAGTTCGCTTCAGACCCGCAGACCAAGGTGCGCGCCGAAAAGGTGCGCGCCGCCGCCGAGCGTTGCGGCCGCATCGTCAAGAGCTTCCTCTCAATGGTCCGCCTGCACCCGGCGGCGCAGGCCGAGACGGACCTCAACCAGGTGGTCCGCGCGGCACTCGAAGTGACTGCGTACGGCGCCAGGTCGACCGGCATCATTATCGATACCGATTTCGCCAGCGGCCCGCTGCTGGCCATGGCCGACGCCGACCATGTGACGCAAGTGGCCGCCAACTTCCTCATCAACAGCCAGCACGCTCTGGCCGGCATCGGCGGCGACCGGCTGATCAAGGTTCGCACGTTTCGCAGCGATCGCGGCAATCCCTGTTTCTCGGTTGAGGACAACGGGCTGGGCGTGCCGGAAGCGATTCGCTCTCGCATCTTCGAATCTTACTTCACCACCAAGCCGGTCGGCGTCGGCACCGGCATCGGCCTGTCAATCTCGAAATCGATCATCGAACGGCACAATGGCAATGTCTGGTTCGAGGAAGTTCTGCCGAGGGGCGCCCGTTTCGTCGTCCAGTTGCCGGCGATCTCCGCCGGCGCGGCCGCCGCCGGCGAAACCCCGTCGCGCTCGAGCGGATTGCGTCACGCGCTGATCATCGACGACGAACCGGATGTCGCCGCCTCGCTCTCCGACATTCTGGAGTTGATGGGCATCAAGTCGCGGATCGTGCCGGCGTGGGCATCGGCCGCCGCGACCTTGACCGGCCACATGCCGCCGGACATCGTCTTTTCCGATCTGCGCATGCCCGGCACCAGCGGCATATCAATCTATCGCGAACTGCTCGCCGAAAACCCTGATCTGGCGCGGCGCTTCGTTCTGGTCACCGGCGACCTGATCGGCGCAAAGGCCGAAATCGAAGCATTGCCGGCGCCGCAGCGTCCGCAGATCCTGGAAAAGCCGTTCAGCACGCTGGACGTGCGCGGCGTGCTGTCGGCCATCGCAGAGCAGGCGGCATTGGGCAGCTAGAACTTCGGACTGGTGGAAATCGGCTTTTGAAAAAATCCGATGCTCAAACGAAGGATTAGAGGCCAGAGAAAAAAACTCCCGCCCGAGGATGCGGCGGGAGCCTGCCTGGAGCGCTGGAGGGTCGCTTGGGGGGCATCAAAAAACGTTCGGCGTATCGGTCAGCGGCGGGGCATTGGCGATCACGCGGACCGCGCGAGCCTTGTGAATGCCGGACTGCTCGGCGATGACGCGCAGGCAGTCCGCACTTTCGGCGCCCCAGGCTTGCCCCTTGCAGACAAAATCGATCTCCGGCATCGGCAGGCGCGCGGTCTTTGTCGTGGTCGGCGCGCCGTCGACGATATTTGCCGGCGGGTTCAGTGAAGCAAAGGCCGGACCAACCGTCGGCGCGAACGCCATGCCGACGAATGCGGCGGCGCCCAGCACCACGAACAGCGCCATCGGATGGTCGTTGGCGCGCCGGCGCAGCGCCAGCTTCGGCCGCCGATCGTTGCGCTCCGGTGCCTGCAGGCGGTCATTGTAGGCAGTCTGGATTTTCGTATGCATCGCCATTCCCTTCGTTGATCTTCTTTTTTTACGGAAACGAACTTAGTCGCACCTTGTAACGGACGAACGACGCACGGAAACTGACCGTGTAACAGATTTGAAACCGGAATTCGGGCAGTACCGGGCGCTTCGCCTGCGACCATGAGGCGCTTTTGACTATTGCGGATTAAATTCCGAGAGGATTTTCTGTGCAGCAATGCGCCCAGCCACGATTGCGCCTTCGACATAGCCCGGAAATGACGGAGACAATTCCGAGGATGCGAAATACACTGGCGGCGCGCCGGCCAGGATGGTTTGTTCGGCGTCGGTGGCACTCGTATCGATGATGAGATCGCTGTAGCCGCCGCCGCTCCAGCGATCATCGGTCCAGTCGCGACAGCTGAAATCGGTGAAGCTGCCTGCGTCCGTGCCGAGCGCCTCCTTGAGCCGCGCGGTAACCTCCGCGCGCAACGCGGCATCTCCCAATTCCCGCCAGCGTAGGGCAAGCGGCCCGCCGACGAAGACGACCAACGCAGGGTGGCCGCCATCCTTGCTGACGTCACAGGCAAAAAGGGCTGGCGGATCGCGCCACATCACCATGCCGCTCAAGCCCTTGGCGCGCCAAAAGGCTGTGGGGTAGCGCACCTGCATTTTGATCACCGCGCCGCTTTGCCAGACACCGAGGGCCTTTTCCAAGGCAACCGGCAGCGGCGGCGCGAAATCCAGCTTCGAAGCCACCATCGGCGGCATGGCGATCAGCGCCGTTCGCGCCGTGATCGAGCCCGTCGTCGACGCGAGACGAACTCCTCCCAGTCTGCGCTCGATCGTTCTGACGGGCGTGTTCAATCGCAGGCGGTCGCCGAGATCGCCGGCCAGATCATCCGCCAGAGACTGCATGGTTTCGTGCACGAAATACTGCAGCTCCGACACCTCATTGGTGATACGGCGGTCATTGTCGATGAGGTGCCAAAGCGGCAGTTTTTCGAGCGCCTGGCACCACAGGCCTTCGATCATCGAGCGAAAAGCCGCCTTGGCCTCACGGGGATCGTTCTGGCGATCGAGCCATGCGGCGACGGTCAAGCCGGCAATAGTCGGATCGCCCGGTGCAATCGCGTTCATGCGGTCGCGGATCGCCATCGAGGCGTAGTAGAGTCGCTCGGCTTCCTGTTCGCCCGTCAGCGGCTGGGCAATGACTTCGCCCTTAACATAGGTCTCGACCAACGTCTTACCGTGCGTTTGCACCAAGGCCATCAGTTCCGGCATGTCCTCGCACAGGAACTGACCGCCGCTGTCGATCCGCTCGCCAAGCCCATTCCACTTGGACTCGACCCGCCCGCCGACGCGGCCGCGCGCCTCGAGCAGCACAAAATCAATGCCGGCCTTGTTCAATTCATGCGCGGCTGACAGGCCGGTAAAGCCGGCGCCGACGATGGCGACATCGGTTCGTACGGTCTGGCGCTTCAAGAGCCGGCCCTGAAGTTCTCGAAGTCCGCAATCATCCGCGGCTTGAGCTCCGGAGACAACGGTCTTGTCGAGATCATCAAAACCCGCTCGATCGATATATTGCAGGTCGCTGGCTACTCTGCCGGGCGACACGCTTTACCCGATGGTCTTTTCCAGCATACTGATCCAGTTGCGATAGGCGATCTTCTCGATCAGCGCGCGACCGAAGCCGCGCTCGGCGAACGCATCGAGCAGCTTCGGCAGGCCTGTGACGTCGCCGATCACAGCCGGGATCATGGCGCCGTCGAAATCGGACCCGAGGCCGACGCCGTCTTCGCCCAGCGCCTGCAGCAGTGAATCGACATGGCGCACCATGATGTCGAGACTGGTATCGGCATTCATCCTGCCGTCCTCGCGCAAAAACCCGGTGGCGAAATTCAGCCCGACCAAGCCACCCGACTCGCGGATCGCGCCTAGCTGCCAGTCCGTGAGGTTGCGGGAATGGCCGCAGATCGCATGGACGTTCGAGTGGGTCGCGACCAGCGGGGCGTCACTGATCTCGGCGACGTCGCGAAACCCCTTTTCGTTGAGATGCGAAAGATCGACCATGATGCCGAGCTGGTTGCAGGCCTTGACCAGTCCCTTGCCGGCAGCGGTCAGGCCAGGTCCGGTGTCGGGCGTCGACGGGAAACGGAACGGCACGCCGTGGCCGAAAGCGTTCGGGCGGCTCCAGACCACGCCGAGCGAGCGCAGGCCGGCCGCATGCAACACGTCGAGCATCGTCAGTTCGGGGTCGATCGCCTCGACGCCTTCAATATGGAACACCGCCGCGATCGACCCTTGCGCCATCGCATTTCGCACGTCGCCGGCGCTGCGGCAGACGGAGAGCGCCGACGCTCGTTCCAGCCTGAACAGGATCGAGGCCATGGCGATGGTGGAAGCGAGCGCGTCGGCGCGCGGAATTTCGGGAGGCAAGGGCTCGGTATCGCTCGGCGCAGGTGGAACCGCACTGCGCTTGGATTTCTCGACCGGCGGCGGAAAGATCGCGAACATGCCGCCAGCAAAGCCACCCTTTTTCGCGCGCGGCAGGTCGATGTGGCCACCCTGCGTTCCCTCGATGAACAGCTTCTCAACATCCGCGTCCTTCGACTGATAGAGCCTGAGCAGCGTATCGTTGTGGCCGTCGAAGACGGGAACGAGGTCGGTCTCGGTCATCAAGGGATCATTCGGTTCGATTGGTCGGGCGGCAATATACCTACTTAGGCAAGGCAATACCCACTAGGCAAGACAGCCCACTAGGCAAGACAGGCGATCTGCGCAAATGCCACAGCGATGGATGCCTTGTGGCTGCCCGCCCTCAACCGTCATCGCGTGCGGAGGCCTATGGGTAGGACCAGCGCTATTGCTTCAGCACGTCGGCCCATTCCTTGTGACGATGGAACTGGGCGTTGGCGAACGGACAAAGCGGGATGATCTTCTTGCCCGCCGCGCGCGCGTCCTCGACGGCTCGGGTAACGAGGCGAAGCCCGGCGCCCTGGCCGCGAAACGCATCCGGCACCTCGGTGTGGTCGATGATGATCTGGTGCTCGCCGATCTTGGTGAAGGTCATCTCCGCCTCGGCGCCATCAGGCCCGCGCAAGAGATAACGGCCCTTGGAACCGCGATCCTCCAGTTCGATCTCCGGCAATTGGTCAAGCATTGCTTACGGCTCCTTCTATCGGCTTAGCGGACAGGAACCGCCGCGCCGCCTCGATCTCGTTCGACTGCACCTCATGGCCGCCGTCGTGCCACTCCACTGTGACATCGGCGCCATCGGCGCGCAAATAGGCCTCCAGCCGCGACGTCAGATTGGGCGGACATATCGGATCGCGCCTGCCTGCTGTGACCAGGATGCGACGGCCGGCGAGACTTCCCTCGATCTCCGGTTCGAACGGGATCAGCGGATGCATCAGCACCGCCGCGTCGAACAGAGAGGGCGCCGCGAACACCACCGACGCCAGGATGTTGGCGCCGTTGGAATAGCCGAGCCCAAGCACCGACGAGGGTTTTGCCGCCTCGACATGCGCCTTGACGAAACCGACCATCTTGTCCGTCGCCCGCGCCAGGTCGCCCATGTCGTAGACGCCCTCGCCGGTGCGGCGGAAAAAGCGCGCGGCACCGTGTTCCGAGACATCGCCGCGCGGCGAGACGATGGTCGCCTGCGGCGCGAGATCGCGCCCGAGCGACAGAAGCTGACTCTCGTCGGCCCCGGTCCCGTGGAAGACGAAGAGCAGCGATCCATCAGGCGAACCGGGCAGTGCTTTGTAGATGTAAGCGTCCTTACTCATGGCCTTGTCCTCAGTCTTCCAGCTTCTGCAAATGTTGCTCGAGATAGGGCCTCAGATGCCGGTGCTGCGACGGCAGCTTCAGCGCCTCGCCGAGATGGGCGGTGTCCTCGTCGCGGTCGAAGCCGGGCTCGTTGGTGGCGACTTCGAACAGCACGCCGCCCGGCGTGCGGAAATAGATCGCCCAGAAATAGTCCCGATCGATCACCGGCGTCACCTGATAGCCGGTGTCCATCAGCGCCTTGCGCACTTCGAGTTGCTTGGCGCGGTTTTCGACAGCGAAGGCGACGTGGTGGACGGAGCCGGCGCCGAGATCGGCAAAAGCGGCGCCCGGCAACGATTCGATATCGACGATATTGGCGCCGTTGCCGTTCTTCACCGCCAGCCTTTTTACAGTGCCGGATGTGTCGACTTCCTCATAGCCCATGAATTTCAGCAGCTCTTCGGTGGCGCCGCCATCCTTCAGCCTAAGCGACACCGAGTGGAAGCCGCGGATCGCCTCGTCGGAGGGAACATCGCCCTTCGCCCACGGCGTCCGGGTGTCTGCCTTGTTCTCGACCAGCGCAAACCCGTCACCATCGGGACCAGCGAAGCCAAGGCGCTTCTCACCGAAGCTCTCTTCGCGCGACAGCCCGGCGACGCTCTCATCGGCAAATCGCTTTTCCCAGTAGGCGAGCGTGCCTTCGGGCACCGAATAGACCGTGGTGCCTACTTCGCCAACGCCGTGGCGACCCTTGCCGATATTGGGGAACGGAAAATAGGTCATCACCGAACCGGGCGTGCCGAGCTCGTCGGCATAATAGAGATGGTAGACATCCGGCGCGTCGAAATTGACGGTTTTCTTGACCCGGCGCAGGCCGAGCTTTTTGGTGAAAAACTCATTGTTCTGACGCGCATCCCTGGCCATCGAGGTAACGTGATGCAGGCCTTTGATCTGGTTGAGCATTTTTCCTGCTCCTTTCCTTGTCCTGTGCGGCCCATGCCGCGGTCCACGCCTATATGAGAACCGGCCAGCCGGCGGCAAAGGGCCGCAAACACAGATGGACTGTGCTCTATAAGTGAACAATAAGGCGGCTTTTGTTCACGATTTGGCGAATACCTGAGGCTTGCGTCGCCACAAAAATTCGGCTCCATGAGCGGCACGTTTTCAATGAAGGATACAGCATTGGTCAGAAAAGACAGGCGCCCGAATGTTCTCCTGATCACCTGCGACCAGTGGCGCAGCGACTGCCTGTCGGCGGCAGGCCACAAAGTGGTGCGGACGCCGAATGCCGACGCGCTCGCCGCCGAGGGTGTGCTGTTTCGACAGCATTATGGCGGCGCGGCGCCCTGCTCGCCGGCACGCGCCTGCCTATACACCGGCCTCTACCAGATGAACAACCGAGTTTGCCGCAACGGCACCCCGCTCGACGCCCGTCACGGCAACATCGCGCTCTCGGCGCGCAGCCTCGGCTATGATCCGACGCTGTTCGGCTATACCGACGTATCGCCCGATCCGCGCACGCTGGCGCCGGGCGACCCGCGGCTAAAAAGCTACGAAGGCGTGCTGCCCGGCTTCACCGTGCGCCAACTCCTGCCGGAGCACCAGAAACCGTGGCTGTCGTGGCTCAAGGCGCGCGGCATCGATAGCAGCGCCGGTTTTCCCGACATCCATCGCCCAGCGGACGAGATTGGCGCCAGGACCGACGGCGCGGTGACAAGCGCGCCGCCCGTCTACTCGAAGGACGAAACCCCTGCTGCTTTCCTGACCGGCGAATTCGCCCGCTGGCTTGACGAACAGGAGCGCGATACACCGTGGTTCGCGCATCTTTCCTTCCTCAGCCCGCATCCGCCCTTCATCGTGCCGGAGCCTTACAACAGGATGTATGATCCTGCCGAGGGACCGGCTTTCCACCGCGCCGTGAGCTGGCAGGCCGAGGCAGAAAGCCATCCCTACCTTGCCTATAACCTTGACCTGCAGGAGCGTTCGAATTTCCGCCCCGGCGCCGAGGGCAAGGTGCGCGACTGGGGCGACGACAATTTTGGCCGCATCCGCGCGCTCTATTACGGCATGATCTCGGAGGTCGACGCACAGCTTGGCCGCATCTGGCAGGCGGTCAAGGGGGCGGGTGCATGGGATGACACCATCGTCGTGCTGACCTCCGATCATGCCGAGATGATGGGCGACCATTACATGCTGGGCAAGGGCGGCTTCTTCCACGGCAGTTATCATATTCCGCTGATCATCCGCGACCCGCGTCGCCGCAAAGCGGCCGGCGCCAAGGTCGATCGCTTCACTGAGGCGGTGGACATAGCGCCGACATTGCTCGCCCTGCTTGGCGAGGAAACCCCGCCGCATCTCGACGGACGATCGCTGAAGCCGTTCCTGGACGCCGTCGAGCCGGGGGACTGGCGCGAGGCCGCGCATTGGGAATTTGATTTCCGCTCGGTTGCCGAAGGTGATGCCGAGCGCCATTTCGGCATCGGTCCGCGCCAGTGCAATCTGGCCGTCATCCGCACGAAGCAATTCAAATATGTACATTTCGGCGGCGGCCTGCCGCCGCTGCTGTTCGACCTGGAGCAGGATCGAGACGAACTAACCAATGTCGCTGCCGATCCGGCCTATCTGCCGGTCCGGTTGGAGCTTGCCGAAAGGCTGCTTGCCTGGCGGGCCGAACATCTCGATCAGTCGCTGGCGCTTGCCGAACTGACCGACGATGGCGTTGCCGGCCACGTCGCACCGCTGCCAACTTTCCAATCATAAAAAGGCCCGCGTCGTCGCCGGCGCGGGCCTTTCGGGGTCAATGAATGGGGCTTAGCGCATGATCATACGCTGTTCGTCGCGTTTTTGCGTATAGGTGCCCTTGTCATAGGCGACCTGCGCCTCAAGCTGCTCCTTGGTGAAGTTCGTGTAGAGATAGCGGTTGCCATCCTTGTCGGTCATGAATTTAAGATTTTCCATGCCGACAGCCACTTCCTTCTCGCCAACGCCCAGGAAACCGCCGACGTCGATGATGACGGCGTCAACCTTCTTGTCACCCGTCAGCACGACGTCACCAATCTCGCCGACGTTGACATCATTGGCGCCGTAGACGGTGGTTCCAACCAAATCTTCGGACCGGATTTCGTTGATCGGCATTTCGGTCAGCGCCGACTTGTCGATCGCCGCGGTCTGCGTCTGGTCGGGGGTTGCGTCAGGGGTTGCTGCAGCCGGAGCCTCGGCTGTCTTGTCCGCCGGTGCTGGAGCAGCGGGGTCAGGCGTTGTTGCCGGGGCCTGCGCCGTCTTGTCTGCCGGTGCCGGAGCAGCCGGGTCAGGCGTTGCCGCCGGGGCCGGCGCTGTCTTGTCCGCCGGTGCCGGAGCAGTGGTGTCAGGCGTTGTTACCGGGGCCTGCGCTGTCTTGTCCGGGGCTGGGGCCGCATCGACAGCAGGGGTGGTGGTCACCGGCGCCGGCGTCGCCGCGTCAGTCGATGCTGTAGTCGCCGGGGCGGGATCATAGGCCTCGCGATTGAACTCCGGCAACGCCTCCAGGTCTTCCTTGGTGGTCTCGGCCACCAGCCAGCGATCGCCGTCCCTTTCCGCCCACTTCGCCTTATCGAACTCGTAGGCGACATTCTTTTCGCCAACCTCAAGGAAGCCGCCGACGCCAATGATTAGCGACTCGGCCTTGCCGTCCTTGGCCAGAACGATGTCGTTCACGTCGCCAATGTTTTGAGCGTCGTCGCCAGTGCCGTTGTAGACGGTTTCGCCGATGATATTGGTGGCAAGATTACCGTCGGCACGCTTCACAGGTTCGGCCGGAGCTGCGGTGCTATCGGCTGGAGCAGCCGGAGCGTTCTGTGCGGTGGTTTCCGTCGTGCCGGAAGGAGCGGCAGGAGCCGTAGCCGTGGCCGCAGGAGCCGGATCGAAAGCGCTGCGGTCGAAGTCCGGCTGAGCCGTCAACTCATCCTTTGTGGTTTGCGCAATCAGCCAACGGTCGCCGTTCCGTTCGGCCCATTGCAGCTTATTGTAGTCGAAAGCCACGTTCTTGGCGCCAACGCCAAGAAAGCCGCCGACGCCGATGATGACGGATTTTGCCTGACCGTTTTCATCGAAGACGACGTCGTCGACATTGCCAATGTTCTCGGCATCGTCGCCTGTGCCATTATAGACCGATTCCCCGATGATGTTGGTCACCAGGCTGCCTTCGGCGCGCGCAACGGGAGCCGCAGGAGCGGTCTCCTGGACCGCCGGGTCCTGCGTCGGCGCCGGGGTTGTGGCCGTCTGCGCATATGCACCGGTCGCAAGCAGCGCTGCGAGTGCGGTGGTGGTCAAAAGGGTGCGGATCATTTAATCCTCCTGCGTTATCTCGTTCGCGCCGCGAGCATGGGAGATCGGTCGCGGCGTTACATATTCACAACGTCGTGACCGCGCGGTTGTTCCGACACCATGGTGAGCGTCGTGAAAAAACCACCCGAAACGCGCTCACTCATGCCCTCGGCCGGTGAGATTCGCTCCTGTATTTTCGTTAGAGCTGCGGAACTTTTTTTCAGCCGCCCCGTTCCAGCCTATGGCTGGGTCTGTCCTCGCCGATGATTATCCAATGGTTGCCAAGAAAAAACGGAGTGGGGGGATGCGATTTGCGGCGGTGCTGAACCAGGAGGGTGGCACCCTGCGCACGATTGATCTTTCCGCCTTCACGGACCGGATGCGCCAGACGTTGGAGGCAGCAGGTCACTCCATCGATATCGACATCGTTGCCGGCAAGGACATCGTCGCTACGCTGGACCGCATCGCTTCGAAGCACAGCGTCGACATTGTGCTGGCCGGTGGCGGCGACGGCACCATTTCGGCCGCGGCTGCTCGGTTGATGGGCAGGAAGAAAGCACTTGCCATTTTACCGGCTGGCACGATGAACCTGTTCGCGCGCGGGCTTGGCATCCCACAGACCCTTGACGCGGCCGTGAAATCTCTTGCCGACGGCGAGGTGATCGCAGTCGATATGGCAACAGCCAACAATAAGCCATTCGTGCATCAGTTCTCGATCGGCATGCATGCCAGGATGGTTCAGCTTCGCCAGACCATGGAGTTTGGCTCGCGGTTGGGAAAGATGCGGGCTTCAGTCAAGGCTGCGTGGGCGGCGATCAACAACCCGTCGGCAATGAAGGTGACGCTGACCATCGGCGAATCCGAGATCGTGACGCGCACCACCGGGATCGGCATCACCAACAATCTGTTCGGTGAGGGTCACCTGCCCTATGCCGACAATCCCGCCGGCGGCGTGCTCGGCATCTATGTCACGGTGGCGCGGCGGCGTGGCGAACTGCTCAGGGTCCTTTTCGACATGGCGCGCGGCAAATGGCGCGACAGTGAGCATGTGGAAATCCACCAGGCTGACAGGGCCGTTTTGAAAGTGCACTCTGCTGCCAAGAACTTCCGCGCCGTCATGGACGGCGAACTGGTCAGGCTTGACCCCGAAACGACGATCGAAATCCATCCTGGCGCGCTGAACGTTCTGGTCCCGGCGCGCGCTGTCCAAGCGAAGGCAGCGTGATGCAGTCCGGCACAGTCGATCGGATGGCTTCAGCCTTTGGGAATCTCGCCCTGTTCGCCCCTGGGAAGCTCGCCCTGTTCGGTTGTCGACGTCTTGTCTATCATGTTGCCGTAGATCTCTGCGATGCCCCAGGCGATAAACGCCAAAAGCAGCGCGGCGATCAAGATACGGAAAGTGTGCCACCCCCAGCGTCCCTGGCGGGCTTTGTCTTCAGGAACGATCCTGGGCATGATCGGCCTCCATCTCGTTTGGCGCTGGCATGTCGTTTGGCGCTGGCGGGCGCGGCTGGCAAAACGTGGTTGGGTAACGGTTCCTCAAGGCGAAGGTTCCGGTTTCAGACGCAGGCAACTGCGAGAATGGCTGCAAGCCGATGCACTTGGGGGCCTTGTGGATAGCAGGGTAGTGAAAAAGCCGAATCTGCCGGTCGACGTCCTTAGTGTGGTAAGGGCGCAGGACCGGCTTGCAGTACTGCACGGTCTCGACGCCCTCGACACGGCGGCCGATCGTGACTTCGACCATATTAGCGGTCTTGCCGCCGCGGTGATGCTAGCGCCCATCGCGCTGGTGACGCTGGTCGATGTCGAGCGGCAACGGTTCAAGTCCTGTGTCGGCCTGGATGAGACCGAGGCCTCGACAGATGCATCTTTCTGCGCCCATACCATTGCCGCCGGCGACCAGCCGATGGTGGTGACCGATGCGACCACGGATTCACGCTTCAACGCCAGCCCGCTGGTCACTGGCCAGCACCATGTCCGTTTCTATGCGGGTGTGGCGATTGTGGTGGCCGGCGCCCGGATCGGCACGCTCTGCGTGCTCGACCGGAAGCCGCGCGCGTCGCCGTCAGCCGCCCAGCTCGAACAATTGACGGCGCTCGCCAGCCTCGCCGCCAGCCTGTTCGCATTGAAGGACGCCACCCGCAACGGCGCCAGCATCGCTGCGGCGCTGGCGCGCGAGGAAAAACGGCGCGGCATCGCGCTCGATGCCGCCTCGCTCGCAAGCTGGGCATGGGATATCCACACCGATATGATCGAATGCGATGTCCGGTTGTCCGAGCTGTTCGGCCTGCCGCGCTCGAATCGGCTGAGGGCGCGCGATATCCTTGCCGCCATCGACCCGCGTGATGTCTACCAGACCGAGACGCGCTTTCGTGACGCGCTGACCGGCAGCGACGATTATTTTGGCGAATACCGCGTCAAGGGCTTCACTCCGCCGCGCTGGCTCGCGACGCGCGGCCGTGTCATCGAGCGCGACGGCGACGGCAAGCCGACGCTGATCTTCGGCGTCAATTACGACATCACCGAACGCAAGCTCGGCGACGAGCGGCAACGGCTCTTGCTGCGCGAGCTGAACCATCGCGTCAAGAACACGCTGGCGACGGTGCAGGCGCTGGCGACGCAGACCGTTCGCCATGCGCGCCAGCCCAGCGAATTCCTTGAAGCCTTCAGCGCCAGGCTTCAGGCGCTGGGCGCCGCCCACAGCCTGCTGTCCGACCGCGAGTGGCGCGGCATTGGCATCCGCGAACTCGTGCAGATCGAGGTCAAGCCGTTCGACACCGCCGAGCAGCCGCGCATGACGATCTCAGGCCCCGATCTGCTGCTTTCGCCCGACCAGGCAGTCGGGCTTGGCCTGATTCTGCATGAACTGGCCAGCAATGCGCTGCAATACGGAGCGCTATCGGCGGCTTCGGGCAAGGTCGATCTCGACTGGCAGGCAGAGGGCCGGAAAGGCGCACGGCGCCTGGTGCTGACCTGGCGCGAAAGCGGCGGGCCTGAAGTTGCCTCGCCCGAACGCCACGGCTTCGGCTCGATCCTGATCCGCCGCAGCCTGGCCAAGGTCATCTCCAGCGAAGTGACCCACGAATTCCGGCCGGAAGGCGTATTCGCCGAAATATCGATGCCGCTGGAGGATCTGCCGAAGTGACGGCCCGGCCATGATCCCGAACCGAAGGTCCGCGTCAGCGAAAAGTGCAGCCCGGTTTTGGGATTAGATTGTGGTCAACAAGAAGAATCGCTTCGAGCTATTTCGCTTCGCCGGCATCCGGATCGTCGGCATCGGACTTCACGTTCTCGCGGTAGATGGCGTAGGCGGCGAGTGCGATCGCTGGGCCGAGTATGGTGCCCAGGCCGCCTTTTCCCTTGAGTAGCGCCGGCAGCGCGGCGAGCGCGGCCGTGATGCCGACCGCCTTCATATCGGCTTGGCGCCTCCGCGCCCGGCGTCGGGCGCGCGCGCCGGCCGACAGCTGATGGAAGAGCAGGAGAAGCCCTGTGATCACCAGGAAACCGACCCCAAAACCGAGGCAGGCTGCCATCGGCCCGTAGCGCCCCGCCACCCAGACATAGGCCGCTCCGACCAGGAAACCGACGCCGCACAGTGCGGCAAGTGCTGCGAGCGCATAGACGATTGCAGCCGTGCGCGCGCGGCGCACGGCTGCCACGGCTTCACCCGAGGCGAGCCCCGAGATCAACGATGCCAGCATTCCCATCTGGGCTGAGGCTTAGCGGCGCGCGAGAAGCGCGAATAGAAAGCCGACGCCTGCCGCGATCGCCAGCGACGTCACCGGCTTTTCGCGCACGCTCGCCACCACTTGGGCTTCGAGGTCCCTGGCGTTGCTGCGCATATTTTCAAACGCTGCTTCGCCTTGGGCGCGCAATTGTTCCATTCCTTCCGCGGCAACGCGACGAGCAGCCCCGTAACCATGTTGGCCGGTCTCGGCCAGCTGTTCGGTGAGTTTCTGAATGTCGACTTTCAACTGCCTGATATCGGCTTCAAGGTCCGAATTCGTCCGGCTTTCGTTCGGGGACTTTCCTGCGGCAGTCGCCATCACTTGACTCCTTGCGTTTGCTCGGGTCGAAACGCTCGACCCACCCCAAGGTTCCGAAATCGGAACAACTCCCATGAAAGGGTGTTTCCGCAAGCGAGTCCAGCCCGGCACGTCTCCGGTAGCCGCTCAGATCAGCGGTCGGCGAGCTTCGCTCAACCCTTGCCAGCGGGCGAGTTCCTTGAGCCTTTCGTTGTCGACCACCTCGCAGCCACCGTCGCGCCAGAAGATAAGCTTGCGGTCCATCAGCTTGCGGATCGTCTTGTTGGTGTGGACCAGCGACAGGCCGAGGGTATCGGCGAGATGCTGCTGCGTGATCGGAATCTGCACGGGCGTCCTGCCGTTCAACCCGACCACCCTGGCGCGGCTGGAGATGAACGCGATGAGATAGGCTGCACGCTCGAGCGCGGTGCGTCTGCCAATACTGAGCAGGTTCTCGTCCAGCATGCGCTCCTCTCGCGAGGCGATCCAGGTGATGTCGTAGGCGAGGCCCGGATGGCTGCGGTAGAGTTCGGGAAGGGCTTCCCGCTCGAAAACGCAGAGCAGCATCGGCGACAGCGCTTCCACGGAATGCTGCATTTCTCCCATCAGACTGCCTTGCAAGCCGATGAGATCGCCTGGCATGGAATAGTTCAAAATCTGGCGGC
The DNA here is from genome assembly GCF_053848065.1 of Mesorhizobium sp. BHscii. Taxonomy (NCBI): domain Bacteria; kingdom Pseudomonadati; phylum Pseudomonadota; class Alphaproteobacteria; order Hyphomicrobiales; family Phyllobacteriaceae; genus Mesorhizobium; species Mesorhizobium sp. BHscii. The sequence continues at coordinate 84,708 of NZ_JBSPKW010000006.1, forward strand.
GGCCATCCGACAGCAATTTGTATCGGAAAGCCCAACCCGACAGCACCGTATAGAGATGGGCGCTGTGGCTTCCCTCCACCAGAACCGTAGCTCCCTTGTCGACGGCCAGTTCGCCCTTCTTGACCGCGTCGACGAAGACAAGTTCCTGCGTCTCGAATGCCCGGAACGCCGGCAACGGCCGCAGTGGGCAGTTCTCACATGAATACCGGCGGGTGGAAAAAGAACGGCCGTTCTGGCCAGGCATTTCAATCCCTCTTCGAAAGCGGCCCTCTTCCGGAAGGCGATAGCAAACGCCCTGCAGGCATCGAGGTTCCGCCATCCGCGACGGGCATGTCTTTTTTAAATGACAGCATGCCAAATAACTTTAAATGACAGGAAGCCAAATAGGGATCATGATTCCTCTGTTCCCTGCGCCCCATGGAGACATTGCCACGTGCCCCCCTTGCTGGACGGATTGCGGATTCTTGTTCTGGAGGATGAATTCCTGATCGCCATGGATGTCGAGCAGCTTTGCCGCGACTACGGCGCCGGCGACGTGATCATAGCCCGCAATCTGGGTGAGATCGATCGGAAGAGCGTTGCCTCGCAATTCGACGCCGCCATCGTCGATCTCATGCTTGGCGGCGCTTCGACGCTCGATTTCGCTTCGCGGCTGCGCGAATCGGGCGTGCCTTTCGTCTTCGCCTCGGGCTATTCCGACATGGACGAAATCAAGGTATCCTTTCCGGATGTCAGATTGGTCACCAAGCCTTATTCGGGAGACGATCTCGTGGAGGCAGTGGCGGCGGCGTGCGGGCGCGGCCCTCTTGTTTGATGTCCGGAAAACCGGGACCGATATTACCGGGGCCCATATTGTCAAGGGACAGTTCAGGCGGCGTTCGACCCCGTCACCTGAGCCGATATCGCATCCGGGCCAAACTCGTCATCACCGGAAATCTTCAGGATTTCCTGCAGCCGCGTGCGGGCGCGGCTGACGCGGCTCTTGATCGTTCCGACCGCGCAGCCGCAAATCTCGGCGGCTTCCTCGTAGGAAAAGCCCGACGCGCCGATGAGGATGATGGCTTCGCGCTGGTCCTCGGGCAATTGCTCGAGCGCGCTACGAAAGTCCTTGAGGTCGAGCTGGCCGTGCTGGGCCGGATGGACGGCTAGCCTGGCCGTCATGATGCCGTCGCTGTCCTGCACCTCGCGGCCGCGCTTGCGCATCTGCGAATAGAATTCGTTGCGCAGGATGGTGAACAGCCAGGCCTTGAGATTGGTGCCCGGCTCGAAGCTTTCATGCTTGTCCCAGGCCTTCACCAGTGTTTCCTGCACCAGATCGTCGGCCTTGTCGGCGTTTTGCGTCAATGACACGGCAAAGGCCCGCAGGCTCGGAATCGAGCCGAGCAGATCCGTCTTGAAGCTCTGGGAGACGGCCGCCATGCCTCAGTCCTTTTTCCGTGCAGGTTGGGCCTGTTCCAATTGGCTGAGCAATTGGGCGAAGCGATCCGGCACGTTGTCGGAGACCAGTTCGTCGTAATATTGTTTGAGTTTGCGGCCGATTTCCGAGTTTGGCCCGAGCGGGTCGCCCGAAGCTGCCCGGCGCCTGTTTGCAGCGCCAGCCGTGGTATCTTTCGTCATCTCTTCATTTCGCCCTTTGTTCCCAGTACCCTGCCGCCCTTCAATACACGACGCAAAGCAGGCGGTCCCCTCGTCTGGTTGCCCGTCCCGACCTCAAACGCCGTCCTCTTATATAAGTTCCAAACGGTCGGAACTTTTTCGGAAAGCCGGCGTTTATGTTTTCAGGGCTAATTTCGGGGCTTGTAATCACCTTGGCCTGCAATCTATCCAATTACGTCAGAGGGAGACGTCCATCATGAGCCTGTCCGCAACCATCGCTCCGCACCTGCCGTTCCTGCGCCGCTTCTCGCGGGCTGTTTCCGGATCGCAGGAGAGTGGCGACGCGCTGGTCGCCGCGATGCTCGAAGCCATCATCGCCGACGTCGACATCTTTCCGGACGCGTCGAACGACCGCATCGCGCTCTACAAGGTATTCGCCAGGCTGTTCACCTCGGTCGCCATCCGCGTTCCGCAAGAACATCCGCAGTCGGCGTGGGAACAGCGCGCCGCCGCCAATCTGAACGCGATCTCACCCCGTCCCCGGCAGGCCTTCCTGCTGGTCGCCGTGGAAGGTTTCAGCGAAGACGAGGCGGCGGAGATTCTCGACGTCGACGATCAAGAATTCTCCGAACTCCTCGCCGAGGCCAGCAACGAGATTTCCCGCCAGGTGGCAACCGATGTGCTGATCATCGAGGACGAGCCGCTGATCGCCATGGACATCGAGCAAATGGTCGAAAGCCTGGGCCATCGTGTCGTCGGAACTGCGCGTACCCACGCCGAGGCGGTGGCGATGTTCACAAAGACGCGGCCGAAGATGGTGCTGGCCGACATCCAACTGGCCGACGGCAGTTCGGGCATCGAAGCGGTGAACGAGATCCTGTCGTCCACGCCGGTGCCGGTGATCTTCATCACCGCCTTTCCCGAGCGCCTCCTGACCGGCGAGCGGCCGGAGCCGGCCTTCCTCGTCACCAAGCCGTTCAATCCGGATATGGTCAAGGCCCTGATCAGCCAGGCGTTGTTCTTCGACCGGCACGCGAAAGCCGCTGCATAGGACCGGGCAGGCCCGGCCTCGCGCTGCCCCGTTTCCACGGGTCGCCCATTTGCCACTGATCGAATGACGCCGGCCCCTTGCGGCTGGCAAACGTCACTCGAACTTCCCCTGCGCATGACGATTCAATTCGGGCCGGAAAGATTTCCAGGGATCGTCTTTTTCGGGAAAAGGTGGAACAAACGGCAGTGAAAGACGTTTTTGCCGTACCATTTGAAGGAGATGGATCATGCTTTACTGGGCGCTCGTGTTTCTCGTCGTCGCGATCATTGCAGGCGCTCTTGGTTTCGGCGGTATAGCCGGCACCTCGGCAGGTATAGCACAGATATTGTTTTTCATCTTTCTCGCTTTCCTGATCATCTCGCTTATTGCGGGCTTGTTCAAACGCGCGTCGTGAACTGCGATCCAACACTGGGAACCGCACCCCTCAAGCGGTTTCCAGCTACCGCCGGGCAGTGTCCTTCAACGGGACGCCGCTCGGCGGACTTCTTTTGGGAACCCATTTTTCCGTCAGCCGTTCAGCTTGGATCGGGTGGGTGAAGTTACCGATGCAATCCAGAGCCGGAGACATGAAAGACAGCGGACGGAGCGATGAGATCATCGCTCTGCATTCCGCTGACAGCGAAATGCAGCTTGGTCGGGCCCTTCTCCATGCGCTGCACAATGCCGGCATTTCGGTTCTCTATCAGGATCGCGAGATGAGAACCGTCTGGGCCCGCAACATGCGCCCGCCATGGGCTTCCGATACTGCCGATAGCAACGGCATGCTGCCCCTGGTGCATGCGGAACGCATCGGTGCCGCCAAGCGCAACGTAGTCGCATCCGGCAATCCGGAACATCTTGAGCTCAGCATTCCCGCCGACGATGGCGTTCGCTGGTTCCAAATATGGGTAGACGCTGATCACGACGACGGCGGCGCCGTTCAGGGCGTCGTCACCACTATGGTCGAAACGACCGAGCAGAAACGTCGCGAGCAGACCCTGAAAACGCTGCTGCGCGAGGTCAGCCACCGCTCGAAGAACCTTTTGGCCATCATCCAGAGCATCGCCACCCAGACCAGCCGTTATTCGGACACGCTCAGTGATTTCCTGACACGCTTTCGCGGCCGGCTGCAGTCGCTTGCCTCATCCCAGGATCTGGTGACCTCGTCCAACTGGCGGGGAGCGGCACTGCGCGAACTGGTGTCCGGCCAGGTCGGCCGCTACGGAGCCGACCCCTTGCGCAGCCTGCGCTTCCAGGGTGCAAATCCATACCTCAACCCCAATGCCGCCCTGCATATAGGCTTGGCCATGCACGAACTTGCCGTCAATTCAGTCAGCTATGGCGCTCTGTCGCGAGCCGACGGATTCGTCGAGGTGACGGCCGATCTGACGGCTGCTTCCGCTGGCGAGACCGCACTATCGCTGACATGGGCCGAAGCCATCGGGGCCAATGACAATCAGCCCAGCGAGAAGCGTTTTGGCAGCGTCGCGCTCGAGCGCGTCGTGCCTGCGTCGTTGAACGGAACGGCGACGCTTGAAATCACCGGGGACCGCCTCGAGTATCGCCTTGTCGTTCCTCGCGGCAATTTCGAGACGGATTGACCGGACAACAGCCGAGCCAAAGAGGGCTGGGGCCAAGAGGCCTGAATACCGGCCGCGCCGGCCTTAACCACCTGTTCACCATAAAGTCCGAAGCTGTTCAGACACCGATCCGCATGACGTTTTCGATCGCAGTCTGCTGCGCAGTACGGAGGAATGGCTTTGACGGTTGCCGACATCAACAGGCTGGAACAGGCCGCACGCGTTTCGATGGGCGGGTTTCAGGATCTCGAAGCATCCGCGATGCCGTCGCCCCGTGCTTCCCACCCGACCCCCGGCCTCGCCGCAATCGGGGTGGCTGCGGTGGTCGTCCTGGCCGCCGCGTTCCACTTGATCTAGAGCGTCGGACCCAAAGTGGCGGGCGGCTTGTGCTTGCCTCATGTCGACCTGTTCTCCAATCAGTCGCGCCAGCCGGCATCGCAGGAACTTTGACGAATATGGCCCGTTCTTATGGCGAGAGGATTATTCGCCATGGAACACATCGCTGCCGTGTTGCTTGTCATTGGCTGTTCTAACGCGATGACGGAATGTCGTGAACTGCCCGTATCGGTGGGTGTTTTCGAAACCGCTCAGGAATGCGCCGCCGAGCGTCCGTTTGCCTTGAGCAATGTGCAGGGTCAGGCTCCGCGCATAATTGCCAAATGCCTTTCCGTCGATCCGGCACTTGAGGATGATTACGATCAGATCGTCTGGAATGTGCGTCCGGACGGCACGCTCGACGCTTCCGTGGAGATTTCCAATCTTGAGGTTGCTTCGACCGGCGCGCGCCCCGAAAAAGATTCTCTTAGCCAACAATGAAATCGATCGGGCAAAACCCTTTTTCGCATGGTAAGTGACGGGTGGAGCTCAAGTGAGGACAAAAGCGAGGAGTGACCCTATGCGGAAGATGATTATTGCCATGGTTGCCGTGGTCGCGGTCAGCGGCTGCAGCACCACCGAGCGGGATGTCGGCGTCGGCGCCGGTGTCGGTGCTCTGGCCGGCGGCCTGATTGACGGCGGCAAGGGTGCGCTGGTCGGCGCAGCCATCGGTGCCGGTACCGGCCTGCTGGTGCGCAACCTGCGCAATGGCTATTGCCAGTACCGCGACAATCGTGGCCGTCTGTTTACGGCTCGCTGCTGATCCGTTTCAAACGCATGAGGCAATAGAAGCGGAGACCGGACGAGCCGGTCTCTGTTTACTTTCGCCTTCGAAAACGGTCGGTTCGCGGCAGCGTTTTCAGTCCGACAGTGGGATCCTGATTTCCACTCTCAATCCGCCATCGTGAAAATCGCGATTGATCGTACCGCGCAATTCGCGCGTCACGTTCAAATCGATCAGCTTGGTGCCAAAACCGGTTTTGGCAGGTGCTTCAAGCTTCTTCTGGCCGACTTCGCGCCAGTTGAGAACCAGCGTCCGGTCGCGCCAGCGGCCCTCGACCGACCAGGCGACCTTGAGCGCACCGACCGAGTTGCCGGCTTCGCCATATTTCAGCGCATTCGTCGCCAGTTCATGAAAGGTCAGGCCGAGCGCTTGCGTCGTTGTCTCGTCGAGCAGCACCTCTGGCCCCGACAATATCCCCTCAGGAAGCTCCTTGCCGAATACCTGACCAAGCTCGATGCGCAAGAGATCGCCGAGGTCTGCCTTCTGCCAGCGCGAGCGCGTCAGCATGTCCTGGGATGCCGCCATCGCTTGCAGCCGGGCCGAAAAAGAGGACGAGAACTCGTGGACGTCGGTGGCGTGCGATGCCGTCTGGCGCGCGATCGCCAGCACCCGCGTGATCGAGTTCTTGATGCGGTGCTTCATCTCCTGCAGCATCAGATCTTTTTCGAGCAGGCTTTTTTCCGTCGTCTCATGAAGCAGCGAGACCGCGTCATAGGCCCGCTCCTGATAGCGTGCCACCAGCGCGATGGTTCCCGCGAGCAGCAGCCCGAACAGGCCGAGCATCACCGGAATGGCGCGCGAGGAGGGTTGCGAGAAGGCGCTTGTCGGCCTGAACAGGACGGTCCATGGACGTCCGGCGATGGTGATCTCGCGAGAAACCACCAGCCTGTCACCGAAGATCGACGCCGGCGGCGTTTCCGACTGGAACAAAAGATGGTCGGCATCAACCTTGCCGTCATAGATTTCGATGTTGACCGGCAGCAACGGCGTCCGGCTGAGCGCGGTCTGGAACAGATCGCGAGCGCGAAAGGCCGCGTAAAGAAAGCCTGATGTCGTGGATCTGGTCGCGTCGACGCCGTCCGGCGCGGTTTCGACATTGAGCCGCACGAAGACCAGGAAGCCGGTAAAGGTCTGCGCAGCACCTGTTTCCTTGCCTAACTGCGCGCGCCCGCTCGCGTGCTGCTGGTTATCGGCCATCGCCTTTTCGATCGCCTCACGCCGCACCGGTTCTGTGAACATGTCGTAGCCGATGCTGGATTGATTGGAAGGGTCCAGCGGCTCGAACAGCGTGATGGGCGTCCGCCAGGGCAGCGTCGTCGTAGCCGGATAGATCGGATGGCTGGCGCCATAGTCGTGCAGGATGGCACGCTCGACCGCTGCCTCGTCGCCGGGTCTCGTCAGCCGGAGAAAGCCGATGCCGCGCAGGCCGGCGAAATTGTCGTCAATATCGAGCGCGTTGAAGAACGCCTTGAACTCGCCGCGCGAAATCCCACCATTGCGCGCCTCGAACAGCGCATGGGTCGATCGCAGCAGCGACAGATGCAGGTCGATGCGGCTATCGATCCGGTTGAGCGCATCGTCCGCCGTCGCCTCGAACTTGATGCGCGCCGCTTCCTGCGTGGCGAAATAGGCGAATCCCGCCATCGTCAGGCTGATCAGCGCGACGGCGATGAAAGCGACGATCGGAAAGAACTTCTTCAAATTGCTGCTGCGGCCCATGGTTCCCCATCTTATGAGCAAGTCCTCGCGTCAACACAATGGCGCGGCCAAACCATCATGACCGCTGGCACAGCTTCTTGCGAAGGCCGGATCAGTTGCAGACCGGGACCGTGCCCGCCGCCACGCCGGCGCAGACCTCTTCCTTCTTGATCCAGCCCGCGTCGACGACGACGTTGAGATTGTCCTTGGTGACGGCAATCGGCGTCAGGAACAGCGACTTGACGACATTGCCGCCCGGCGTGGCGAAGTCCTTGACGCCGGCAATGTCTGTCATCTGTTTGCCGTCGGCCAGTTGCGAGGCGATCTCGGCGGCGTTCTTGCCGAGCTCGCGCGCGTCCTTCCACACCGATACGGTCTGTGTGCCGAGCGCGATGCGGTTCAGCGCGGCATGGTCGCCGTCCTGGCCCGACACCGGAACGGATCCGGCCAAGCCTTGCGCCGTCAGCGCCGCGACGACGCCACCAGCGGTGCCGTCATTGGCGGCAACCACCGCATCGACCTTGTTGTCGTTGGCGATCAGGAACTGTTCCATGTTCTTCTGGGCGTTGGCGGGAAGCCAGCCGTCCGTATAGGCCTCGCCGACATTCTTGATCTTGCCGCTGTCGATGGCATCCTTGAGCACTTCCATGGAGCCGGCGAACAGGAAATCGGCATTCGGATCGGCGCCCGAGCCCTTGATGAAGACGTAATTGCCTTCCGGCGCCACCTTGAACACTTCGCGGGCCTGCATGCGGCCGACTTCCTGGTTGTCGAAGGTCAAATAGAAGACGTCCTTGTTCTCGATCAGCCGGTCATAGCCGACGACTGGAATGCCTTCGTCCAGCGCCCTCTGCACCGCCGGCCCGATGGCCGAGGCATCCTGCGCAAGGATGATCAGCGCGTTGGCGCCCTGCGAGATCAGGCTCTCGACGTCGGTCAGCTGCTTGCCGGGATTGGACTGTGCATCGGCGGAAATATACTTGTCGCCGGCGGCCTCGATCGCCGACTTCATGGCGGCTTCGTCGGTCTTCCAGCGCTCTTCCTGGAAATTCGACCACGAAACACCAATGACCTTGTCCTTCGCCTGTGCGACCGACGCGAGCGTCAGCGACATGGCGACCCACGCCAGAATGGCGGCTGTGAATCTCTTCATGATATTCCTCCTGCGCCGCGTACGGCGCGACCAACTGGCCCGAAGGCCTGCACAAAGGCTTTTTCGAGACTCGAAAAAATATTGATCCAACGCCGAAGCACTGTACATGAATTCTGATGGATTTTGGTGTCCTGCCGGCTTTTTTTCGAGCCTCGGAATAAACAATGACAGGTCCTTCTGCTTCTGCCAGTATTTGTCGGCCCGACGGCTTCCGATTCATGAGCGGCCGCGCCAAGGAGGAAGCGAAACAATGTCGGTTGGGATCCGCCATGACGATTTGCGCCGGCGCAACCGGGCGATGGTTATTTCGGCCGTTCGCCGCGCAGGCCAGCCGTCGCGGACCGAGATCGCCGCAACCACCGGCCTCAGCCATTCGACCATATCGGCGATCTCTTCCGACCTGATCCAGGAAGGCATCCTGGCCGAGAGCAAGGCGAGTGAGACCGTTTCGCTGAAACGTGGCAGGCCGCAGGTTGGCCTCAGCCTCAATCCGGAAGCCGCTGCGGTATTGGCCGTCGTATTGTCGCTGAATTTCCTGTCGGTCGCTGTCATCGACTATGCCGGACAAGTGGTCGCCGAGGAACAGCGCCGGCTGGACACGCTGACCATGTCGCGCGACGAGCTGATCGACGAATGTGTCGCCATCGTCCGGCGCCGGCTCGAAGACCCCGACCTCGAGGTCCAAAGCGTCGCCCGCATCGCGCTGGCGATCCAGGGTATTACCGATTCCCATGCGCGCGCCATGTTGTGGTCGCCGATCACGCCGCAGACGAACATCGCCTTCGCCGACATTCTGGAACGCGAGTTCGGCATCCCGGCCATCATGGAGAACGACTGCAACATGATGGCCGTGGCGCTGCGCTGGCGCGACCCGGATCGCTACCGCGACGATTTCATCGCCATCCTGCTCTCGCATGGCATCGGTATGGGGCTGGTGCTGAAGGGCGAACTGTTCACCGGCACCCATTCCTCAGGCGGCGAATTCGGCCACATGATTCATCGGCCGGGCGGCGCGCTTTGCCGCTGCGGGCGGCGCGGTTGCGTCGAGGCTTATGCCGGCAACTACGCTATCTGGCGCAACGCAAGGCGATTGAGCGAGAACGCCGAGCCGGTCGCCGATGTCAGCGACGCCGAGATGCGGGCACTGGCGGCCCGGGCGCGCGAGACGGACGGACCGGAGCGCGAAGCCTACCGCAAGGCCGGCGAGGCGCTCGGCTTCGGGCTCGGCAGCCTGTTCGCGCTGATCGATCCGGCGCCGGTCGCCATGGTCGGTGCCAGCGCTGCCGCCTTCGACCTGATCGAGCCGGCCCTGCGCGAGGCCATCGCCCAGACCGCCGGCGGCCAGCATTCAGGTTCGATTTCCTTCGACACCGAGCCGAACGAACTGCCGCTGATCCGAGAAGGCTGCGCCATGCGGGCGCTGAGCTTCATCGACCAGGAGATCTTCGCGCCGAGCATCCAGGCACGAGCCGGCTCGGTCGGAAAGAACGTGGCTTGAACTCGAAGGCAGGGCTCCCCGGCGACTTGGGGTGGTGTTGAGATTCAGGTCAGGCCGAGTCGAGAGTGGGTTCCGAGAACCGGAGCGGAGCGTACTTTTTGGTACGTGAGCACCGGAAGCGCAGGAAGCCGGCGTTCGCAGGCCGGCATCACCTGAATATCAGCACATCCCTAGTCTTCCCTGATCGCATAGCCCGCGCCGCGGATGGTGCGGATGACATCGGGCATGCGGCCGTTGTTGACTGCCTTGCGCAACCGGCCGACATGGACGTCCACCGTGCGCTCGTCGATGTAGATCGTCTCGCCCCAGACATTGTCGAGCAACTGGCTGCGCGAGAAGACCCGACCCGGGTGCCGCATCATGAATTCGAGCAGCCGGAATTCGGTCGGTCCGAGCCGGATCTCACTCTTCTTGCGATAGACCCTGTGCGATTCGCGATCGAGCATGATGTCGCCGACCTTCAGCACGCTGGACAGTACTTCCGGCTTGGCGCGGCGCAGCAGCGCCTTGACCCTGGCCATGAATTCCGGTGTCGAGAACGGCTTGACCAGATAGTCGTCGGCTCCGGTGGAAAGGCCGCGAACCCGGTCACTCTCCTCGCCGCGCGCGGTCAGCATGATGATCGGCAGCCGCTCGGTTTCGGGACGCACCCGAAGGCGCCGGCAAAGCTCGATGCCCGAAACCGCCGGCACCATCCAGTCGAGCACCAGAAGATCGGGCACATTTTCCTGCAGCCGGATTTCGGCCTCGTCGCCGCGCGTCACCACCTCGACCTGATAGCCTTCGGATTCCAGATTGTAGCGGAGGAGGACGCCCAGCGGCTCTTCATCCTCCACCACCATGATGCGCGGCGCGATCATCGGCCGGTCACTCCTGTCATGTCGCCGGCGCCGACATCGTCGTTTCGTCGAGCTTCGGGCGATCCGCCGGCAATTGCTGCCCGGTCACGACAAAGTAGGCGTTTTCGGCGATGTTGGTGACATGATCGCCGATGCGTTCGAGATTCTTGGCGCAAAACAGAAGATGCGTGCAGGCGGTGATGTTGCGCGGATCCTCCATCATGTAGGTCAGGAGTTCGCGGAAAACCGCCGTGTACTTCACGTCGATCTTCTGGTCGTCGGCGCGCAGCTCTTTCAACGCGCCGGCATTGCGCGACACATAGTGCTCGACCACCCCGCGGAGCTGCACAAGAACGAGATCCGCCATCGCGTCGATACCGTGCGACAGATTACGCGGCGTGGCGCTCTGCCCGACTGCGCTGACCCGCTTGGCTATGTTTTTGGCCAAATCGCCGATGCGCTCGAGATCGCCGGCCATGCGGATTGCGCCAACCACGGCGCGCAGATCTTGCGCCATCGGCTGCCGCTTGGCGATCAGCGTGATCGCGCTATCGTCGAGTTCGCGCTGCCGCGCATCCATGATGGCGTCGTCCGAGACGACACGCTGCGCCATCGCATTGTCTGACGCAAGCAACGCGCGGATCGAGGCTGCGACCATCGCGGCGGCGAGCTCGTCCATGTCGCGGATCAGCCTGTCGATGTGCTCCAGTTCCTCGTCGAAAGATGCGACGGTGTGTTCACCCATGATCCTGTCCTCGTGTTCGAAATTCGCCGCCGGACCGCTCAGCCGAACCGGCCGGTGATGTAGTCCTGGGTGCGCTTGTCGTCGGGATTGGTGAACATCTTGTCGGTTGCGCCCTCCTCGACCAGGTAGCCGAGATGGAACATCGCCGTGCGTTGCGACACGCGGGCTGCCTGCTGCATCGAGTGGGTGACGATGACGATCGTGTAGTTCTGGCGCAGTTCGTCGATCAGTTCCTCGACGCGGGCGGTGGCGATCGGATCCAGCGCCGAACAGGGCTCGTCCATCAGAATCACTTCCGGCGACACGGCGATGGCGCGCGCGATGCACAGGCGCTGCTGCTGTCCGCCGGAGAGACCGGTGCCCGCCTCGAGCAGGCGATCCTTGACCTCGTTGAACAGACCGGCTTTCTTCAGGCTCGATTCAACGATGCCGTCCAACTCGGACTTGCTCCTGGCCAGGCCGTGAATGCGCGGACCGTAGGCGACGTTTTCATAGATCGACTTCGGAAACGGGTTCGGCTTCTGGAATACCATGCCGACGCGAGCTCGCAGCTCGACGACATCGATTTTCGGGTCGTAAACATCCTCGCCGTCGAGCGTTATCTTGCCGCTCACCCGCGCGATATCGATCGTGTCGTTCATTCGGTTCAGGCAACGCAGGAAGGTCGACTTGCCACAGCCCGATGGGCCGATCAACGCCGTCACCTGGTTTTCGCGGACATCGAGGTCCACGTCGAACAGAGCTCGCTTCTCGCCGTAATGAACAGAGACCTTTTCGCCCTTCATCTTGATCGAAGGGGCATTGGTTCCGCTGCTCAGTTTCTGTTCGACGCCGGCTTCCGTCATGATGTTCATTTCCTCTACCCCTTACCAGCGCCGCTCGAAGCGCCTGCGCAGTATCACCGCAATGGCGTTCATGATGACCAAAAACACCAGCAAAATCAAAATCGCCGCCGAAGTCTTCTGCTGGAACCCGGCTTCCGGGAAATCCGCCCACATGAAAATCTGCACCGGCAGGATCGTCGCAGGATCGGTGAAGCCGCCGGGAATGTCGACGATGAAGGCGACCATGCCGATCATCAGCAACGGCGCGGTTTCGCCGAGCGCATGCGCCATTCCGAGGATGGTGCCGGTCATGATGCCCGGCATCGCCAGCGGCAGGACGTGATGGAATACGGTCTGGACCTTGGACGCTCCGATGCCAAGCGCTGCCTCGCGGATCGACGGCGGCACGGCGCGCAGCGAAGCGCGCGAGGCGATAATGATGATCGGCAGGGTCATCAGCGCCAGCACCATGCCGCCGACCACCGGGGCTGAGCGCGGCATGCCGAAGAAATTCAGGAATACGGCAAGTCCAAGCAGGCCGAAGACGATCGAAGGCACCGCCGCCAAATTGTTGATATTCACTTCGATCATCGTCGTCAGCCGGTTCTTGGGCGCAAATTCCTCAAGATAGATCGCCGCTGAAACGCCGATCGGGAAGGCGATGGCGAGGGTTACGATCATGGTCAGGAACGATCCGACGACTGCGCCCCAGACACCGGCCAATTCCGGCTCGCGGCTTGCCCCGGTGAAGAAGAAGATCGAGTTGAACCGGCTTTCGATCAGGCCGGCGCTCTTCAGCGTGTCGAGCCAGACGATCACCTTGTCCGAAATCTTTCGCGATGCTTCCGGCGTCTCGATGACGCGCAGGAATGCCTGGCCGCTCGCGGCCGGCGCCGTGCTGTCCAGCGCCTCGATCACCGTGCCCTTTGCGATCACCGTGCCGTTGGCCGCAGGCGACAGCGAGGTCAGCTTGACCGTGCCGCCATTGAACGCGACCAGCAGCGACGACGCGCCGCTCGTCAGCGTAAACATGCCGTTTTCGCCCTCGGTCGCACCATGGCCGCGCGCCAGCGCCAGCATGGCATCGTCGCCGAAGGTCAGATCGATGTCACCGCTGGTTTGCGAAGGCGTGACGCTTGTCGAAATCGCTTCGTCCGAACCGACGTCGGCAAGCAAACCCTTGAGATAGAGGTCGGCAAAATCGTCAAGTGGAACCGCATAGTCCACCGTTCCTCCGAGCATCCCCGGATCAGCCGCAATATCCTTGCGCAGGAAGACGCCTGTGCCGGTGGAAATCAGCCCGCGCAGCAGGCGCTTGTCCTGGCGGCTCGTCACATCCGGAAATTTTGCCGTAAGCGCTTCCTGCGCGATGGCGTCGTAGTTTACTTCGTCGAGTTTCGCCGGGTCGACCTTGGCCGCTGAAAGATCGATCGGCAGTGTCACATAGTTCTGCCGCAGCGCCGGAATCGCCTGCGTGACGATCGTCGACAGGAGCAGCACAAGGAATAGGCCGGCCAACGCGACGGCTCCGGCGCCAAGCCATTTGAACCGCGTTTCCGTGCGGTAGCGGCCCTTCAGCCGCGCCTTCGCGGCATCGTCGGTATGAATGCTGACCGGCCGTCCGACGGCGCCGAATGACGAGATCGCATCAGTCATATTGCTCTCGGTATTTCTGGACGACGCGCAAAGCGACGATGTTGAGGGTAAGCGTGATGCAGAACAGCACCAGGCCGAGTGCGAAGGCTGCAAGCGTCTTGGCGCTGTCGAACTCCTGGTCGCCGACCAGCAGCGTCACGATCTGCACGGTCACGGTTGTGACCGCTTCGAGCGGGTTGGCCGTGAGGTTTGCCGCCAGCCCCGCCGCCATGACCACGATCATTGTTTCGCCGATTGCGCGGCTGACGGCAAGCAGCATCGCCGAAACGATGCCCGGAAGGGCAGCAGGAAGGACCACCTTGCGGATGGTTTCCGACTTGGTCGCGCCGAGGCCGGCGGAACCGTCTCTCAGGGATTGCGGAACGGCGTTGATCACATCATCGGAAAGCGAGGAAACGAAGGGAATGATCATGATACCCATGACCACGCCTGCGGCGAGCGCAGATTCGGACGCGACGTTGAGGCCCAGGCTTTCGCCGATACCGCGGAAGTAGGGCGCAACCGTCAGCGCGGCGAAGAAGCCGTAGACGACGGTCGGAATGCCGGCGAGGATTTCCAGAACCGGCTTTGCGACCGCGCGGACGCTTTTGGAGGCGTAATCCGAAAGGTAGATCGCAGCCATCAGCCCGATAGGCGCAGCTACCAGCATGGCGATGAAGGTGATGAGCAGCGTGCCGGCAAAGAGCGGCACCATGCCAAAGATGTCCTCGTTGACCGCCCCGGCTTCCGCTCCGGCGCCGGTGAAGGCGCTCTGCGGCGACCAATGCGTGCCGAACAGGAACTTGTAGAACGGCACCTGTTGGAAGAACCGCAGGGATTCGAAGATGAGCGAGAGAACGATGCCGACCGTCGTCAGGATCGCGACCACCGAACAGGCGATCAAGAATGCGCGAAGAACGCGCTCGACCACGTGGCGCGCCCGGTAGGCCTGTGCGATGCGCGAATAGGCCCAGTAAAATCCGGACGCGGAAAGCACGAGCGAGACGGCCCAGATGATCCAGGTGCTGGTCGTATGGATCGATTTGTAGACGGCGGCAGCCGCCTCTTTCGTGGGATCGGCGAAGCCGACAAGCCCGCCAAAGGCCATCGCGCGAGCGTCGCGGATGAAAGCTTCGACCTGCGGAATGCCCATTCCCGACAATTCGGTGGAGAAGCGGTCGGCAATGATCGACGATTCAATTCCCGGCGTGACCAGCGACCACAACAAGATCGCAAGCAGCGCGGGACCGGCAGCAAAAAGCGCCAGAAACATGCCATGTTGGCCAGGCAGCGAATGCAATCGCGCGACGTCGCCATTGACACTGACAATGGCGCGGGTCCGGCCGATCCAATAGGCCGCCGCGGCCAGAACCAACAGAAGAACAACGAGATAACCGACCATGATTCAGGACGTCCCCTCGACCGCCGGTCATTCACCGGCTCAAAGCACGGGACCTATGATCCCGCGCTTTGTGCTTTAGGATATGAGGGGTCAGAGCGGTACGCTCGGACCCCGAAACATCAGGAGCCCATGCCCTTCAGGGCCTTGGCGTTTTCGGCCGACTTGGCGCGCTCGGCGTCCGGCAGCGGGATCAGGCCCTTGTCGGCCAGATAACCATCAGGACCCCATGCAGCCTCCGAGGTGTACTCGGCGATGAACTCCTGCATGCCGGGGATGACGCCGACATGCTCTTTTTTGGCATAGACAAAGAGCGAGCGGGAAACGCCGTAATCGCCGGATGCGATGTTCTCGAAAGTCGGCTCGACGCCGTCGACCTTGTGGCCCTGCAGCTTGTCGGCGTTCTGGTCAAGGAACGAGAAGCCAAAGACGCCGAAGGCATTGGGGTTGGCTTCCAGCTTCTGGACAATCAGATTGTCGTTTTCGCCGGCCTCGACAAAAGCGCCGTCTTCGCGGATCTCGCCGCAGCCCTTTTCATTAGCTGCCTTCACTTCTTCCTGACAGGCCGCATCCATGACGAGTTCGACGAACGCATCGCGCGTGCCGGATGTCGGCGGCGGGCCAAGCACTTCGATCTTTGTCGCGGGAAGCGACGGATCGACATCCGACCAGTTCTTGTAGGGGTTGGCGACGACCTTGCCGTCAACAGCGACGTTCTTGGCGAGCGCCTTGAAAATCTGTTCCTTGGTCAGATCAACGACAGTCCCCGCCTTCGAATTGGCCAGTACGATGCCGTCGAAGCCGACCTTGATCTCGACCGGCGTCACGCCGTTTGCCTTGCAGGTCTTAAGCTCGCTGTCCTTGATGGCGCGCGAGGCATTGGTGAAGTCGGCGGTATTCTCGCCGACGCCCTGGCAAAACAGCTTCATGCCGCCCCCGGTGCCAGTCGACTCGACGACCGGGGTCTTGATCTTTCCGCTCTGGCCGAGCTTTTCAGCGACGGCCGTCGTGAAGGGGAACACTGTGGACGAACCGACGATTTGAATCTGATCGCGCGCGGCGGCATAACCAGCCGACGCGGCGAGCGCAAGCGCCGCGGCCGACGCCGTAAGGAGGAAATTTTTCATGTGGCCTGCTCCTGTTCGGAAAATGGTCTCTCGGCGCCATTCCTTCGGCGCCCGCTGAGGCCAATAGCCCCCGATTATTACAGTCACATGACAGTTTGATGTCAGCCCGGTAACCGCCGCACAGCCATGTCGAAAAGGATGGGACGCGGGTCCCGCCGGCACAGCCGTGGTTTGCCGCTGGAATCAGCAGCTTGCACGATTTGCGGCC
Source organism: Mesorhizobium sp. BHscii (assembly GCF_053848065.1). Lineage (NCBI taxonomy): Bacteria > Pseudomonadati > Pseudomonadota > Alphaproteobacteria > Hyphomicrobiales > Phyllobacteriaceae > Mesorhizobium > Mesorhizobium sp. BHscii. The sequence goes on from NZ_JBSPKW010000006.1 coordinate 101,199, forward strand.
GGCATTTGCCCTCGACAGGCGAGACAATTGGCGCCGAAAAAGAAAATCCGGGCGGGAGCGCGTTGCATGCGGCCAAGGAGGTCATGGCCGCGCCATCGCCGAAACAGGTCCGTTGGGGTAAATCTGACCCTGCTTCTTGCCGGCGGTCGCTGCTCCCGCCCGTAACTGGAGGAGCGGAACTCGAATGCGCTTATTGTCCCAACCGGACGCACGCTTTGATATGGTGCGATCGCACCATAGTCTTGTCCGCAATGCCTCGCCGAATCACGGCTTACAGCCTGACGCGGATGCCTAATCCCGCGTTGCGCTGGATTTCAGTCCGCGCCGACCTTTTCGAGCAAGACGCCCTGGGGCTGATGGGCTTGGGCAGGTCATCGTCCATGCCCGCCCCCCAGTCGCGCCAGGGACGCTGCGGCACTTTTGATTTTGCGCATGATCCCCGGCGAAATCGATTCCGATTCTCCGGGTCATGCGCTAGCCTTGCCCGCAGTGTATTCCGACGGTTGTCGGTAGAACCGAAGCCGCGTTATAAATCCCGCAAGGGTGTTGCCGATGTTGGGACGGATCCTGGCTTTTTTCCTGTGCCCGATGCTGCTGTTGGGGAGCGGCTGCTCGCGCAGCTACGACGGCACCGTCGTCATTCCAAGGCCGCTCGACGTCCGGCGGTTCTGGGACAGGCCGCCGCAGCAGGCGCAAGCCGAACAGCCGCAGTTGCTGCAGACCGATGTCTTTCCGGTGGCGCCCGAAACGCCGGAAAGAGCGGCGGCCCGCAGAATCAGCACCCCCGTGGCGCCGAGAAGGCAAATCACCAGGATTTCCAAAGATCCGCCGACGCCGTCATCCGAGCCGGCAAAACCGCTCACCTGCAGGAACGTCAGTCAACCCGGAAAACGGGTCCGCATGGTTTGCGAATAGCCAGCCGGCATTCAGACGGTGGCAGCTAAAAAGATGCGCCCTAAACACGTGCTGCGCACCTGACGCAGCGGTTCGGTCATACGCGCACGCGATCGCCGAAAGCATGTGCTGACCGGTGGGTTTCGGGCTGCGCGATCGGCGTTACCGCCGCCACGTTGAAACCTTATCCCGCCCTCGACGTTAACGGCTATTGCAGCGCCGCGCGTACCTTTGGACGCACAAAGCACGTTGTGATTTGGCGCATGGTCCTGAACCGAAGGCAAGCGGAGCAGAGATTGATCCCGATCTTTCTGGTGATGCGCTGGATGGTCAAAGGAGACGGCACACATGTCGATTCACTTCACGGTCTCGGACCTGACCAGAAATCTGTTTCACTCGCCCAGAAATCTGTTTCACTCGCTGAGACTGGACCATGAGCGCGCGCCGAGACCTCTCAGCCCTGAGCAAAGTCTTTTGCTGGAATGCTACCTGGCCGGCCAGATTCCGGAATCGGCCTGGAGCGACTACGTCTTCGAGACGCCGGAGTTGGCGCGCCATGTCAATGCGAGACGCAGGCAACACTGATATCTCGTGGACCGGGATTCGGGTCCGATCGCTTGAGATGCCGCAACCCCGATGTTTGAAGGCTTGACGCCCGACGACAATCGCCAAGTCAGGCGCGGTTTCCCCTGGAACAATAGCCCTTGAAGCAAAAAGGCCGGCACATGGCCGACCTTTCCTTCCACCTCGACCGCGCCAGTACATCCGTGGTCGCGAGCTGGAGGTGAATTGCCGATCAGTAGATAGGGATTTGGTTAACGAATCCTTAACCGACGGGAGCTGCTCATCGACGCGTCATGGCCAATCTGATCTGCGTTTTCGTGATGAGTGCGGAAAGTCGTCTTTAAATGCGGCACATATTATTAATCGTTGTACACCACGTGTTAGCGTGTGAAGCATGCCTAGTAACTATCGTATTCTGGAACTCGATTTATGGCCGTACTTGGCGCCCTCCCTCCCGACGTCCACTGTCGACCAATTCGCGAAGCTGATTGGGAAGGAGTGGTCGACTGCCTGTGCCGGGGTTTTCCGGAGCGTGACCGGAGTTACTGGATACAGGCGCTGACCCGTTTGTCGCTGCGGCCTGCCGTCGCCGAATTCCAACAATACGGTTTTGCTTTGGAGAAGGCTGGTCGGATCGTCGGCGTTGTGCTGACCCTTTATACCCGTTATCGCAGGCAGGAAGGCGACGAAATCCGCTGCAATCTTTCAAGCTGGTCCGTTGACGCAGAATTCCGCCCCTATGCCATCAAGCTGATAACGGCGGTTCTCAAGCAAAGAGACGTGACCTACACGAACGTTTCGCCGGCGCCCGCGACATTAAAGCACAATTTGGCGCTCGGCTTTCGCCTCTTTTCCAGCGGACAATTTGCCTTCCTGCCGGCGTTTAGTTCGGTGCAGCGGTCCTGTCGCGTGCTTGAAGCTCGTTCCGATCTTGCCGAAATGGCCATGCTGTCCGACAGTGAGAGATACATACTCTCGGAACACGCCGCGCTGGGCTGCCTGTCATTGATTTGCATTTGCGACGGAGCAGCGTTTCCTTTCGTATTAATGCCGCGCCGGACATTGCGCGGTCTTATCCCATCCTATCAGGTCATCTATTGCCGTTCCCTCGCGGATTTGAGCCGGTGCGCCGGTGCTGTGGGGCGCTTTCTCTTGCGAAGCGGCATCCTGCTGTGCGTCGTCGACGCCAAGGAGCCGATTGCAGGCCTGTTCGGGTGGTACCGCCCCAACAGGGGGCTGAAGTACTTCAAGGGTCCCAGGCCACCCTCGCTCGGAGATCTGACGTTCACCGAGCTTGTAATATTCGGTCCCTGAACGCCAAGCGCAACGCCGCCCCGATTTGCAGCAATGCCGATGCCTCTAGCCTATCTATCCGGCGGCCGGGCGGTGTTCTCGGCCTATGACTGCAGCCCTGTCGCCTGAGGGGCAAGCTCGATGCGCTCAACGCAGTCAGCCAAAACGCCTCACGCCTCGGCCTGCGACTTCACATAGGCGATATAGCCGCGCACGTCGGCGGCCGGCTCGGCATAGGCTTTGCCGAGCTTCTTCTCGATCGCCGCCATGTACTCCTTCGCCCATTGCGGCAGCGCATAGTCGATGACGGCCAGGAATTCGAGCGTCGCGGCCAGGCGAATGTCGGCGATCGACGGATTCTTGCCGCCGATGAACGGCTTGCCGTTCCTGAAGAAGCTGTGAAAGACCTCCAGCGGCTCGGCTATCGCGGCTATAGCGGCCTTCTGGGCTTCCGACTTCTTGTCGGGATGAGCGTCGCTGTGGCCGACCTCGCCGGCATATTGCGGGAAGTTCAGCGCAGGATAGGTGGCGCGCGCCACATAGGGGTAGAGCGTGCCGATCAGGTAGAACATGGCGCTGTCGATCATTGCCCGCTTGGCCGGCGCCTTGGGATATAATTTCTCCAGCCCATGCTTGTTGGCGAGATACTGCATGATGGCGCAGCTTTCCCACAGGACGCCTCTCGGCAAGCCCTTGTCCTCGATCATCGGCGTCAGATGCGCCGGGTTTCGCGCCATGTATTCAGGCGAGCGTGTGTGGCCCCATACGTCGGTCTCGGAATGGTCGAGCCCGGCCGCGCGCGCAAACACCCGAACGCTCATATTGTTGACGCTCGGCTTCAGCATGCTGAGCGTCAGCCCGGCTTTTTTCGCTGATTTCGCTTTGGCCTTGGCCGCGGGCTTCGCGGATGCCTTGCCTGCAGGTTTTGCGCCGGCTTTCGTTGCCGACTCCGCGGAAGCTTTCGGCGCCTTGGCCGCAGGCTTTGTCGCCTTGGCAGCTGGTTTTGTGGCGGCCTTGGCAGCCGGCTTCTTCGCACTCTTCGTTGTCGTCTTTGCCATTATGGTCCTCCCTCGGGTTGCTGTCGTCAGTATGGATTTTTCGGCGCGCGGTCCTCCGACAAGGTCGCGCGGGAGCGCTCGACAAGCGCCTGGATCGCGTCGGCGAGATGCACTTCGGCGATTGCGTAGTCGCCGCGCGCGACGCGAATCTTGTGCGCCTGCATCAGCACGTCGGCATGGGTGAAGCCCGCCGGCGGCTCGAAACGGTAGGAGGCGAGTTCGATCAGCAGGCCGAGCGGATCCTCGAAATAGATCGAATCCATAAAACCGCGATCCTTGACGCCGCTGTGCTTGATGGCGCGCTCGTCGAGCCGGGCAACCGCCTGCAGGAAGGTGACGCGCGACACCGCAAACGCGATGTGATGGACGCAGCCCGTATCGGTCGGCGTGCGCCGCTTGACCGGCGTGCGGCTCTCATCGGTGAAGATAGTGATCAGCCGGCCGTCACCCGGATCGAAATAGAGGTGGCTTTCGCTGGCCTTGTCGAGATTGGGCTGCTCGAAGATGAAAGGCATGCCAAGCACGCCTTCCCAGAAATCGATCGAAGTCTGGCGCCCGGCGCCGACCAGCGTGATGTGATGGACACCCTGCGACTGCAGTTTCTGCATTTGGCCCTCTCTCCCTGCGCTCTTCTCTTCCCGACGAGCTTGGATCTATTCGCTGCGCGACAAATTCATCTCCGGCGGCGTTCTGCACCTTTGGCCCCTATTTACATGACGCGATGCTAATTCAATTGAGGGGGCCGCGCCAGAAGCGGTGACTGCGGCCGTGACCGACAGCGATGCCAGGTACGCAAACGTTTTGAGATCCTTGGTACGCCCAAGGGGAATCGAACCCCTGTTCCCGCCGTGAGAGGGCGGTGTCCTGACCGCTAGACGATGGGCGCGTTCAAGAACCGGCGATATAGGCTGACGGCTGGGAAAAAGCAACTGGGCTTCGGACAGTCGATGATGCTGGAAAAATATCCGTTGCAGTCCTATCGTTTTGGCTCGATCAGGTCCCAGAGATTTCCATGGAGATCGGCGAAGACCGCCACCGTGCCGTAGGCCTCGTGGCGAGGTGCCTCACGGAATTCGACGCCCTTTTCGAGCATTGCCGTGTGGTCGCGGACAAAATCGTCGGTTTCGAGAAGCAAAAAGACGCGGCCGCCGGTCTGGTTGCCGATGCGGCTTGTTTGCGCATCATCGGCCGCTTCGGCCAGCAGCAGCCGCGCGCCTTGTCCGTTGGCCGGCGCCACCGTGACCCAGCGCTTGCCGCCGCCAAGATCGACGTCTTCGATGAGCAAAAAGCCCCAGCTTGCCGACGTACCAGGAGATCGCCTCGTCGTAATTTGCGACGACAAGCGCGACGGTGGCCACACGGCGATGTTCGTCGAATCCAGTCATTTGTTACGGATCGAAAAGCGACCGACAATGCGGCGCTCAGTGATGTCGTAGACAAAGATGGCGCGGCTGCCGTCGGCAAGTTCCGCATCGATGGAGAGGCGGTTGCCGGAGAGCGACTGGCTAATGAGCTTGGCGCCGACCGGCAGCACGACGTCGCCGGTCAGCGGCTCGCCGGCCGGCACCTGGATGTCGCCGGCAAGTGATGGGGCTGCAGGTGGCGCGGTGCGCGTTTTGTAGACAAGGGCCGCGATCACCACCATAAGGGCGAGAAACAGCAGGCCAAGATTGATGGCGACGAAGCGGACGAGCTTCTTGCGCACCTTTTCAACCTCGGGGTCGAGCGGCTTTTCCTCGTCTTCGTCGGCAGCAGCCATGGCAAAACATTCCGGAGCGATTTCGATGAGCGCTCATAACGAAGAGGCCCCCATATTGATAGAGGATGGATTAATAGGGAATGGATTGATGGAGGGCGGATCGCCAGACGGTAGATCGCCAAACGGGGGATCGATCGTGCTGGAAGCGGGTCCCGATGCGGCCGGCCAGCGCCTCGACCAGTGGCTGGCGGGCAAGCTCCGCCCGGACATGGCGCGCAGCCGGGTGCAGATGCTGATCAGACAAGGCGCCGTCAAGGTCGGCGGCCAGCCGGTCAACGAGACCAAACGCAAGTTGGCGGCCGGTGACCGCGTATCGGTCGATATGCCGGAGCCGGAGCCGGCGGAGCCGCAAGGCGAGAACATCGCGCTCGACGTCCTCTATGAAGACAATGAATTGATCGTCATCAACAAGCCGCCTGGGCTTGTCGTCCATCCCGGCGCCGGCAACTGGACCGGCACGCTGGTCAACGCGCTGATCCACCATTGCGGCGACAGTCTTTCCGGCATCGGCGGTGTGCGGCGGCCGGGCATCGTCCATCGCCTGGACAAGGAGACCAGTGGCGTCATGGTCGTCGCCAAGACCGATCGCGCCCATAAGTCATTGTCGGAGGCCTTTGCCGATCATGGCCTGACCGGCGATCTCAAACGCGCCTACCTGGCGCTGGTCTGGGGCATACCGATGAGACCGACAGGCACGGTCGACGAGCCGCTCGGCCGCGCCGTCGACCGCGTGCGCCGCGCCGTGGTGCCGGAGGGCCGCGACGATGCCCGCCGCGCCGTCACCCACTTTACCGTGATCGAGCGCTTTGGCGAGCAGCAAAAGCAATTTGCCACGGCAAGTCTGGTCGAATGCCGGCTCGAGACCGGCCGCACCCATCAGATCCGTGTCCATATGGCCCATATCGGCCATCCGGTCGTCGGCGACCCCGATTACGGCCAGGCCTTTCGCACTAAGGCGAACCGGCTGCCCGAGCCGCTGAAGGGCCGGGTGAAGGCATTTCCGCGACAGGCGTTGCATGCCCGCCTCCTTGAATTTCGGCATCCGACGACCCATTTAACGATGAGGTTCGAGGCGCCTGTACCGAGGGATATGGAGGAACTCGTCGACGGCTTTCGCAAACTCTGAACCGCCTTCCATCCATTCAAAACCTGATCGGCAAAAACCTGACCGGCGTTGTTCACTTTGGCGTGACACACTGTTTCGTGTTGAACCAATGCTGTCCTTTCTGGTTTTGTTCCTATATACACCGGTTGTCGCGAACGAGCCTTTGGCGTTCGCGATATATGCCCGCCACGTTTCGGGGGCACCACTCCAAGAGAGAGGGGCGCTATCATGGCCCAGTCATTACCCAGTATCGTTTCCGGCGAAGGCGGCCTCAGCCGCTACCTGGAAGAAATCCGTCGCTTTCCGATGCTTCAGCCGCAGGAAGAGTACATGCTCGCCAAGCGTTACGCCGAGCATGAGGACACCACGGCTGCACACAAGCTGGTCACCAGCCATCTTAGGCTCGTCGCCAAGATCGCCATGGGCTATCGCGGCTACGGCCTGCCGATCGGCGAGGTGATCTCGGAAGGCAATGTCGGCCTGATGCAGGCCGTCAAGAAATTCGAACCGGAGCGCGGCTTCCGGCTCGCCACCTATGCCATGTGGTGGATCAAGGCCTCGATCCAGGAATATATCCTGCGCTCGTGGAGCCTGGTCAAGATGGGCACGACCGCCAACCAGAAGCGCCTATTCTTCAACCTGCGCAAGGTGAAGGGCAAGATCCAGGCGCTCGACGACGGCGATTTGAAGCCCGACCAGATCACTGAGATCGCCACCCGCCTCAACGTGTCCGAGGCCGAGGTGGTGTCGATGAACCGCCGCCTGTCGGGCGACGCCTCGCTCAACGCACCGATCCGGGCGAGCGAAGGCGAGTCCGGTGAGTGGCAGGACTGGCTTGTCGACGACCACGAAAGCCAGGAAGAGGCGCTGATCGAGCAGGACGAGCTGGAAAACCGGCGCGGCATGCTGTCGGGCGCTCTTGCCGTGCTCAACGAGCGCGAGCGGCGCATCTTCGAGGCGCGCCGCCTGGCCGAGGAGCCGCTGACGCTGGAAGAATTGTCGGCCGAGTTCGACATCAGCCGCGAGCGCGTGCGCCAGATCGAGGTGCGCGCCTTCGAGAAGGTGCAGGACGCGGTCAAGACCGCGGCCAAGCGCCAGATGCAGGCGCTGCGCACCATCGAGGCGCAGCCGGCGGCGTAACGCTCCGACGGAAAAATAACGGCGGCGTCAGGTAACTGGCGCCGCCTTTTTTATGGGGTCCTCCGACTGCCGGGAGAATTGTCCCTTGGTGTCATGTTTTAGCTAGGATTGCCGGTTCCGCCGCACCTTCGCGGACGCACGATCCGTCGCGATAAACCGCTCAGTCATCGGTGCGATCAGCCTGGCCGGATCATAGCGGCAATATAGCAATTTTCCCCAAGACCTGGAAACCGCAACGCTGCAAATTGTGGCGGCAATGTTCCGGCGCCGACACGGGCTTCCGTCGCGAAATTCCACAAGGCGGCGCTTGCGGCAGGCCAGCACGACAATGGGCCGCCGGGGCTGTGCTGGGCAGTTGAGCTCGTCTATTTGGAAACCAAGGCAGTATGACGATGACGATTTCTCCTTTTCTCACCGCCCTCGGATCCGAAGGTCCCCCAGCCGACCGAGCGAAAGACATGGACCTGTATGGATGGCTATTGGAAGCTGGGAAATGGACTCGGTCCACTACCTCCACGACGGCACAATCCAGAAATGCAATGGAGAATGCCATTTTGGCTGGGTGCTCGAAGGCCGCGCGATTCAGGACGTTTGGATCAGGCCCAAGCGCCCTGCGCCGTCCACGATGTATGGCACGACTTTGCGCATCTTCGATCCTGGAATCGAGGGATGGCACATCGTATGGAACGACCTGCTCAACCGAGATCACTCACGCCAGATCGGGCGGGCCGAGGGAAAGGACATTGTCCAGCTCGGCAATGACTCGCGCGGTCAGAAAACTCGATGGCGTTTCACTGAGATCACTGCCAACAGCTTCCATTGGATCGGCGAGGAAAGATCTTTCGAGAGCGATCCTTGGCAAATCACGTATGAATTAGCCCGCCGAACAAAACCCTGAAGCTAGAGTAGCTGGCGTCTGTGCCGCTCCTCCTCCGGCTGCCGCCACTTTCTCCCCGTATGGCGACGGGGAGAAGAGGCAGATCGCACCGCCGGCACTCTTTTTGCAACGTCGAAAATTGGCGAAATCGTCAGCGAAAGCGTCCTTCTCCCCGTTATACGGGGAGAAGTGCCCGGCAGGGCGATGAGGGGCGGGGCCGAGTTTAAAATAGAGTTGTAGTGCCAGCGACCCATCTCATCACAAGCAATCGAGCGGAAATTTCAAATACCGGCGGCCGTTGGATTCCGGTTCCGGCAAGCGCCCGCCATTCATGTTGACCTGCAGCGCGTGCAGGATCAGCCTCGGCATCGGCAGCGTCCTGTCGCGTGCCTCGCGCAACGCTACGAAATCGGCCTCTGTCCTGCAGCCGGCAACATGGGTGTTCTTGGATTTCTGTTCCGCAACAGTGCTCTCCCACAAGGGTTCGCGCCCCTCCGCCTGGTAGTCATGACCGACGAACAGACGTGTCTCGTCCGGTAGCGCGAGGATATCCTGGATCGAGCGCCAGAGTCGCGCGGCACTGCCGCCGGGAAAATCCGCTCTTGCCGTGCCGCTGTCCGGCATGAACAGCGTATCATGGATGAAAGCGGCGTCGCCGATCACATAGGTAATCGAGGCCAGTGTGTGGCCCGGCGAAAAAAGCACCTTTGCCGGAATGCCGCCGACCGAGAAGGTCTCGCCATCGGCAAACAGCCTGTTCCACTGCGATCCGTCGGCAGGAAAATCCGGCCAGTTGTAGATCGCTTTCCACAATTTCTGGACGTCGATAATCTTGTCGCCGATCGCCGTAGGCGCTCCTGTCTTCTCGTTGAGATAGTGCGCCGCCGAGAAATGGTCGGCGTGGGGATGCGTGTCGAGAATCCATTCGACGACCAGCCGTTGATCTCTAATGAACTCGAGCATCGCGTCGGCATTCTTCGTCGCCGTGGCGCCGGATTTCTCATCGAAATCAAGAACGGGATCGATGATTGCGCATCGTCGCGTCTGTGGGTCGGCGACGACATACTGGATGGACCCGCTCGGCTTGTCGTAAAAGCCTGCCACCTGCAGCTTGGCCGATGTCGCGTCCAATCTCGGCTCCCTCAACGCCCACCCGGCAGGAATGGTTTTCCCTGCCGGGGTAAAAGAAGAGCATGGTCGTTCGCCAGCGCCACGCCGTCAAGCACCGCATGCTTCGCCGAGGCAAAAAGGCCGAAAATCCTTCCGTGCCGTCTAGCCGCTCAGGCTGAGGGCTGCTTGGTCTTCCGGAGATACGGCAGGATCGTCTCGTAGGCGCCGAAACGCTTGATCGCGTCCTCATTGGAAACGGCGGCGGTGATGATGACGTCCTCGCCCTGCTTCCAGTTCGCCGGCGTCGCCACCTGGTGCTTGGCAGTCAGTTGGATGGAATCGATCGCACGCAGGATCTCATCGAAGTTGCGGCCGGTCGTCATCGGATAGGTGAGAACCAGCTTGATCTTCTTGTCGGGGCCGATGACGTAGACCGAACGCACCGTCGCGTTGTCGGCGGGCGTGCGCCCTTCCGAGGTTTCGCCCGCACCCGCCGGCAGCATCTCGTAAAGCTTGGCGACCTTGAGGTCCTTGTCGCCGATCAGCGGATAGTTCACCGATTGGCCGGTCGCCTTCTTGATGTCATCCTGCCATTTGCCATGGCTTTCGACCGGATCGACGGAAATGCCGATGATCTTGACGTCGCGCTTCTTGAACTCGCCTTCCAGGCCGGCCATCGTGCCGAGCTCGGTCGTGCAGACCGGCGTGAAATTCTTCGGATGGCTGAAAAGCACCGCCCAGCCGTCACCGATCCATTCGTGGAAGTTGATCGTCCCTTGCGTGGTTTCCGCCGTGAAATCCGGCGCGATATCGTTGATACGAAGGCTCATGACGTGTCCCTACCCTGTGATTGGAGCCGGCATTGACCGGCGTTGCTTTTGCCTTTCTACCACTCCCGCGTCATCCTTCAAACGCCTGTTGCACCGGCATCGAGGCCGGCGGCGAAAAATTTTCATTGCTTCTCGGCAAATGCAGCAGGAATTTTGGCTGCGCTGGCTCAGGCCTTGTTCACCGCCAGCGTCGTCGCCAGATCTTCCATGCGCTGGGCGAGCGCGCCAAGCGCTTGGGTCAGCACCGAATCGTTCTTGTCGGCCTTGGTCAGCGCGTCGTCACGCGTCTTGCGCAGCGTCAGCACTTCGCTTTCCATGCCCTTGACGCGTTTTTGCAGTTCCGAAAGCTCGTCCATGACCATGATGCCGGCCATCACGGTCAGCCGCTGGTCGCCGATCTCGCCGAATGAGTCTTTCAGATGCGAGACATAGCGGTCGAAGCGCTCGGCAAGGTCGATCAGATGCTCTTCCTGGCCCTCGTCGCAAGCCATGCGATACTGCTTGCCGTCGATGGAAACCGTGACTTGTGCCATTGGCCTACCTGTCCAGTCCCTATCTGTCCAACACGGCGCGGATGGTTTCCATGGCGGTCACCAGCCGACGCGACACTTCCTTGTTGGCGTCTTCCAGCCGTTCGGCGCGCGCTTCGGAATTGTCGAGTTCCTGCGCCAGCCGCGAGCGATCGGCGTTCATGCGCTGCACCTCCGCCTCGGCTTCCGTATAGTCGCGCTCGTGCTCGAGCTTGGCCGCGACGGCATTTTCCAGCCCCTCGATGGCCTTACCCAGCCTCGCGATGACTTCTTTGAGTGTCGTTTCCCCGGTCATGGCTTTCGTCCTGCGCCCTGCCCATCACCGAATCATCCACGTTCAGAACGCGTTATGTCTGAAACATTACCCGCCGTGTGAAGCCAACGTCAATAAAGCTCTCGCGGCTGTCCCCTGCTAACGCTAATGTAGAGCCCCCAAGGCCCTTCTGGCGCCATCACAAGACCGGCAAAAGCGCCGGTTTATTGACTAACAAGATCGGCGAAAGCGCGCCGGTTTGTTGACTAAAAAGCCGCGCCTGCTATGTGTCGCGCACGCTTTTCAAGGGCGCTCCCAAGGCCCCAACCCCCCACACTGGAGGAAGCATGACCTCGCGTGAACAACATGACCGGATGGCCAATGCGATCCGTTTTCTTTCCATGGACGCCGTCGAGAAGGCCCAGTCCGGCCACCCCGGCCTGCCAATGGGCTGCGCCGACGTTGCCACGGTGCTGTTCACGCGTTTCCTGAAATACGATCCGAAGAACCCGCACTGGCCCGATCGAGACCGTTTCATTCTGTCGGCCGGCCACGGTTCGATGCTGCTCTATTCGCTGCTCTATCTGACCGGCTATGAAGACATCACCCTCGACCAGATCAAGCATTTCCGCCAGTTGGGATCGAGGACGGCGGGTCATCCCGAATATGGCCATGCCGCCGGCATCGAGACGACGACCGGCCCGCTCGGCCAGGGGCTTGCCAATTCGGTCGGCTTCGCACTCGGCGAGCGCATCATGAATGCCGCTTTCGGCAACGACCTCGTCGACCATTACACCTATGTACTGGCCGGCGACGGCTGCCTGATGGAAGGCGTCTCCCAGGAAGCCATCGCACTTGCCGGGCATCTCAAGCTGAACAAGCTGATCGTCTTCTGGGACAACAATAACATCTCGATCGACGGCCCAGTGTCGCTGGCCGACAACACCGATCAGGTCGCTCGCTTCCAGGCGTCCGGCTGGAACGCCAGCCACATCGACGGCCAGGACCCGGAAGCGATCGCCTATGCTATCGAGGCGGCGCGCCATTCCGACAAACCGACGATGATCGCCTGCAAGACCACGATTGGCTTCGGAGCGCCGACCAAGGCGGGTACCAACAAGGCGCACGGTTCTCCGCTCGGCGCAGAGGAAATCGCCGGCGCCAGGAAGTTCTTCGGCTGGGACTATCCGCCCTTCGAGGTTCCTGCCGACATCCTCAATGCCTGGCGCGACGCCGGCAAGACGGGTGTCAAGGCACGCACCGACTGGGAAGGCCGCCTTGCCGAGGCCGACGCCCAATTGCGCAGCGAATTCGAGCGCCGCATCAGTGGCACGTTGCCAGCGAATTTCGACGCCGTCCTCACCGACTACAAGAAGAAACTCGCCGCAGACAAACCGAAGGTCGCCACCCGCAAATCGTCGGAAATGGCGCTCGAGATCATCAACGGCGCGGTGCCGGAAACGATCGGCGGCTCGGCCGACCTGACTGGCTCGAACAACACCAAGACCAGCCAGACCAAGAACATCACATCAGACGATTACGGCCAGCGCTACGTTCACTACGGCATCCGCGAGCACGGCATGGCGGCCGCCCTCAACGGGCTGACGCTGCATGGCGGCCTCATCGCCTATGGCGGCACGTTCATGTGCTTCTCCGACTACGCCCGTCCGGCGATGCGGCTTGCCTCGCTGATGGGCATCCGCTCGATCTTCGTCATGACCCATGATTCCATCGGCCTCGGCGAAGACGGCCCGACCCATCAACCGGTGGAGCATCTGGCCGCACTGCGTGCCATCCCGAACCACAATGTCTTCCGTCCGGCCGACGCGGTCGAGACCGCCGAATGCTGGCAGCTGGCCATCGAGCAGGAAAAGACGCCTTCAACGCTGGCGCTGACCCGGCAGAACCTGCCGACCGTGCGCAACGACTTTGTTGCGGAAAACCTCAGCCGCCAGGGCGCCTATGAGTTGGCTGGCGCCAATGGCGATGCGGCGGTGACGATCTTCGCTTCGGGCTCCGAGGTCGAAATCGCGCTGGCGGCGCGCGAGGCGCTGGAAAAGCACGGCCATCCGACCCGCGTCGTCTCGGTGCCGTGCTTCGAATTGTTCGACAAGCAGAGCGCCGACTATCGCAAGAAGACGATCGGCAACGCGCCGATCAAGATCGCGATCGAAGCCGGCATTCGCCAAGGCTGGGATTATTTCATCGGCACCGACGGCATCTTCATCGGCATGACTGGGTTCGGCGCCTCTGGCACGATCGAACAGCTCTATCCGCATTTCGGCATCACCGCCGAAGCGACGGTGAAGGCGGCGGAAGCCCGCCTGCGCGGCGAGTAAAAGCCAGGCGCCCGCGAAACCGCGCATAGTGGTTTTGCGGGCAGCCTCCGTCTGGTGGACTTAAATCCAACCCATCGACGGCTGGATTCTTTGCCAGCCCGCCGTTATGAAGCTGCGGACTTGATCTTCGGCCTCCAACTCCCAGGGAGAGAAAAATGACCGTCAGAGTTGCCATCAACGGATTCGGCCGCATCGGCCGCAACATCCTGCGCGCCATCCACGAATCCGGCCGCAAGGACATCGACGTCGTCGCCGTCAACGACCTCGGCCCGGTCGAAACCAACGCGCATCTGCTACGCTTCGACAGCGTGCATGGCCGCTTCCCGCATGAAGTGACGGTTGACGGTGACCAGATCACCGTCGGCACCGAAAAATTCAAGGTCACCGCGATCAAGGACCCGACGCAGTTGCCGTGGAAGGAGCTCGGCATCGATATTGCGCTCGAATGCACCGGCATCTTCACCGCCCGCGACAAGGCCGCCGCGCATCTGACCGCCGGCGCCAAGCGCGTCCTCGTCTCGGCGCCGGCGGAGGGCGCCGACCTCACCGTCGTCTATGGCATCAACCATGACAAGCTGACCAAGGACCACATCGTCATCTCGAACGCCTCCTGCACCACCAACTGCCTGGCACCGCTGGCAGCCGTGCTGCATGAGGCCGTCGGCATCGAGAAGGGCATGATGACGACGATCCACTCCTACACCGGCGACCAGCCGACGCTGGACACCATGCATAAGGATCTCTACCGCGCCCGCGCCGCGGCCCTGTCGCAGATCCCGACTTCGACCGGTGCGGCCAAGGCGATCGGCCTGGTGCTGCCCGATCTCAAGGGCAAGCTCGACGGCATCTCCATTCGCGTGCCGACCCCGAACGTCTCGGTTGTCGATTTCAAGTTCATCGCCAAGCGGCCGACGACCGTGCAGGAGATCAACGAGGCGGTGATCGCCGCCTCCAACGGCAAGCTGAAGGGCATCCTCGCCGTTACCCATCACCCGAACGTGTCGATCGACTTCAACCACGATCCGCATTCCTCGATCATGGCGCTCGACCAGACCAAGGTCATGGACGGCAACTTCGTTTCGGTGCTGTCCTGGTACGACAATGAATGGGGTTTTTCCAACCGCATGGCCGACACCGCAGTCGCCTTCGGCAAGACCATCGCCTGATCGCAGAACCATCTTCTCGCGACTTGGAAACGCCCGGCTCTGTCCGGGCGTTTTCATGAGAGCGCCCAGCGCCCTTTTGGATGCGCAAACGACGCTCTAACGGTTTGTTTGGCAAGACTGCGCCTTGAACGCCAAAACACTCAATAATCAGCGGCATAGGGCAAAAAACCACCCTCACGCCTTGCACCGGTCATGTCTTCGCCTCACTCTCCCGTAAAGCGAGAGGAACACGAATTCGAGGGGCAATTGGCGGATGGAGCATGCGATCTATCTCGTGACGCTGGTCGGCGCCGCACTGGTCGTCGCCGCCGCGTTTTCGAGCCTGATCGCCTTCCGCTTCGGCGCCCCTCTCTTGCTGCTGTTTCTCTGCATTGGCCTGGCCACGGGAACCGACGGCCTCGGCATCCAGTTCGACAATGCGCGGCTGGCTTATTTTGCCGGCTCACTGGCGCTCGCGGTCATCCTGTTCGATTCCGGTTTCGGCACGCCGCTCAACGCATTGCGCCAGGCGGCCGGACCGGCACTGTCGCTGGCGACCATCGGTGTCCTTTTGACCACTGGCCTGTTCGGCGTCGTCGCCTATTATCTGCTCGATCTCAGCTGGCTGGAATCCTTCCTGCTCGGGGCTGCTGTCGCCTCGACCGACGCGGCAGCAGTGTTCTTCCTGTTGCGCGCCGGCGAGATCAATTTGCGCGAACGCGTGCGTTCCACGCTCGAGGTGGAATCCGGCACCAATGACCCAATCGCCATCTTCCTGACCATCAGCCTGGTCGAGATCACCGCCGCCAACGCCAGTCCCGAGGCCAGGGTGCTGGTTACGGATCTCGTCCTCGGCTTCCTTCTCAATATGGGGCTTGGCGCCATCGTCGGCATTTTCGGCGGCCTCGCCATCGTGCGTCTTGTCGACCGGCTCAATCTCGACCACGGGCTGCTGCCGATCTTCGTGCTGACGCTGTCGCTGATGGTGTTCGCCGCCGCCGGCGCCATTGGCGGCTCCGGTTTTCTGGCGGTCTATATTGCCGGCCTTATTGCCGGCAATTCCGACATTCGCGCCGTCACCATCCTCAAGCGCTTCCAGGACGGCATGTCGTGGCTGGCACAGATCATCATGTTCCTGGTCCTCGGCCTGTTCGCGACGCCCTCGCAATTTCCGGCGATCCTGCTGCCGGCGGTGCTGCTGGGCCTGTTCCTGATATTCGTGGCGCGGCCAATCGCCGTCTGGCTTTGCCTGATGCCGTTCCGTCTGCCGCGCCCGGAAGTCGCCTTCGTCTCATGGGTGGGTCTGCGTGGCGCCGTGTCGATCCTGCTCGCCATCACGCCGCTGCTTGGCGGACTTGAGAACGGCCGTCTCATCTTCAACACCGCCTTCATCGTCGTGCTGGTGTCGCTGGTCATCCAGGGATGGACCGTCGGACCGCTGGCACGCCGCCTCGGCCTGATCGTGCCGGCCCGCCTAGGCCCGTTGGACAAGGTCGAGCTCGAATTGCCGGGCTCCGCCCATCACGAGCTTCTCGCCTATCGCGTAGCACCCGGCAGCCCGGTGGCGCGCGGCGAGCGCATTCCGCGCTGGGCCCGGCCGTCGCTGGTGCTGCGCGACGGGCGCTCGATGCGCTTCCAGGACATGGGCAGGCTCGCCGCCGGCGACCATGTCTACATTTTCGTGCCGGATCGCTATCCAGCCCTGCTCGACAAGCTGTTCGCCAGCCGGGCCGTGGTCGATCCCGAGGACGCGGACTTCTTCGGCGCCTTCGCCGTCGATCCGGCGCGCTCCGCCGCGGAACTTGAAGCCGCTTACGCGCCGGGCCTGACCGAGGAGGAACGCAAGCTGACCGTCGGCGACCTGGTGACGGAGCGGCTCGGCGGTCATGCCGAATATGCCGACCGCGTGCTGATTGGTCCGATCGAGTTGATCGTCCGCGATGTCGACGACAAAGGCAAGATCACGGGCCTCGGTCTTTCCCTCGAGCCGACCGCGCCGGTGGCACGGGTGCCGGTGTTCCTGAGTGCTGGCGAGATCGCCGACCGCGTCGCTGGCTTTGTGCGCAATTGGCGCAAGCGGATCAAAAAGCAGAGTGCCGAGGCGCCGGACGACGCGGAACGGTCTCCACAGCCGGCGGTGGAAAGGGCAACCGACGAGGGCTGACTGCTCCCGACACATGCCGTGTCATATTTTCCGCGTAGCACCATAGCAGGTCTTGCATCGTCGTTGATGCGGGGTAAGGTCCCGGCGATTTTTCGCGAAAGGGAACAGCATGGCCGGCTTCAAGACACTGGACGACATCGGCAACATCGACGGCAAGCGTGTGCTGGTGCGCGTCGACCTCAACGTTCCCGTCGCCGACGGCAAGGTGACCGACGCCACCCGCATCGAGCGCATCGCGCCGACCATCGCCGAGCTTTCCGGCAAGGGCGCCAAGGTCATCCTGCTTGCCCATTTCGGCCGGCCCAAGGATGGACCGTCGCCCGAATTCTCGCTTGAGCCGATCGCCAAGGCGAGCGCGAAGGTGCTTGGCTGCCCTGTCGGCTTCGCGCCGGATTGCATCGGCGACGCAGCGGCAAGCGCCGTCGCCGCCATGAACAACGGCGACGTGCTGCTGCTCGAAAACACCCGCTTCTACAAGGGCGAGGAGAAGAACGACGCGGCCTTCACCGAAAAGCTCGCCGCCAATGGCGACATCTTCGTCAACGACGCCTTTTCCGCCGCCCACCGCGCCCATTCGTCGACGGAGGGGCTTGCACACCTGCTGCCGGCCTTCGCCGGCCGTACCATGCAGGCCGAACTCGACGCGCTGGAAAAGGGCCTCGGCAATCCCGTCCGCCCTGTCGTCGCCATCGTCGGCGGCGCCAAGGTGTCGAGCAAGATCGACCTCCTGATGAATCTGGTGAAGATGGTCGACGCGCTGGTCATCGGCGGCGGCATGGCCAACACCTTTCTCGCCGCGCGCGGCACCGATGTCGGAAAATCGCTGTGCGAGCATGATCTCGCCGGGACCGCCAAGCAGATCATGATCGAGGCGGCCGAAGCCGGCTGCGCCGTCATCCTGCCGGTCGACGGTGTCGTCGCCGGGGAATTCAAGGCGGGCGCCGCCAGCGAAACCGTCGCCATATCAGAGGTGCCGGCCGATGGGATGATCCTCGATGTCGGCGAAAAGACCGTGAAGACCGTTGCCGACTGGATCGACCGCGCTGCGACGCTGGTCTGGAACGGTCCGCTCGGCGCCTTCGAGATCGAACCGTTCGACCGGGCGACGGTGGCGGCAGCCAAGCACGCCGCGGCCCGCACCAAGGCCGGCAAACTGGTCTCGGTGGCTGGCGGCGGCGACACGGTGGCAGCACTCAACCATGCCGGCGTCGCCGACGACTTCACCTATGTCTCGACCGCCGGCGGCGCCTTTCTGGAATGGATGGAAGGCAAGCCGCTGCCCGGTGTCGATGTGCTGAAGCGCTGAGGCCCTGGGGCGACAGGCGAACGAGGGGCGTTTGCGCCTTTCAATCGATTCGAGCTTTCCGCTTGGAATGGTTCGACTTGAACCTGCCTTGCTCTAGTGGTCTGCTAGGTTGGAACAAACGGTTCAGGAGGATGCACAATGAGCGAACGTCTCGAGGACATTGCCGCCGCGATGGTGGCCGACGGCAAGGGTCTTTTGGCCGCCGACGAAAGCTCCGGCACCATCAAGAAGCGCTTCGACGTGATCGGCGTCGAATCGACCGCCGACAGCCGCCGCGACTATCGCGAGATGATGTTCCGCGCCAAGGAGGCGATGACCAGATACATCTCCGGGGTCATCCTCTACGACGAGACTATCCGCCAGAAGGCCGCCGACGGCACGCCGCTGGTCGACATGATCAAGGCGACCGGCGCCATTCCAGGCATCAAGGTCGATGCCGGCGCCAAGCCTCTCGCCGGTTTCCCTGGCGACACGATCACCGAAGGCCTCGACGGCCTGCGCGAGCGGCTCGCCGACTACTACAAGCTCGGCGCCCGTTTCGCCAAATGGCGTGCGGTGATCGACATCGACGTCGCCAAGGGCGTGCCTTCAGCCACGTCGATCGGTTCGAATGCGCATGCGCTCGCCCGCTATGCGGCGCTTTGCCAGGAGGCCGGCATCGTGCCGATCGTCGAGCCGGAGGTGCTGATGGATGGCGCCCATGACATCGGCACCTGCTACGAGATCAGCAAGGCAACGCTGACAAAACTCTACACCGAGCTCTACGCGGCCCGCGTCATCCTCGAAGGCACCATCTTGAAGCCGAACATGGTTCTCGCCGGCAAGAAGTCGGGCAAGACCAGCAGCCCCGAGGAAGTCGCCGAAAAGACCATAAGACTGTTCCGCGAAACGGTGCCGGCCGCAATCGGCGGCATCGCCTTTCTCTCGGGCGGGCAATCGGACGAGGAGGCGACCGCCAACCTCAATGCCATCAATGCCATCGGCCCGCATCCATGGAAGCTGACCTTTTCCTATGGCCGCGCCTTGCAGGCGGCGCCACAGAAGGCCTGGAGCGGCAAGGCGGCCAACGTTGCCGCTGCCCAGGCCGCCTTCGCCCACCGCGCCCACATGAACCATTTGGCCGCACTTGGAAAATGGCAGCCGGACCTGGAACAGGCCGCCTGACCGGTTTTTTCTGCCTTCGTCCGAACCCGGGCCATGTGCCCGGGTTCAATTATGCTCCAAAAAACCGAAGGCCGTGTCGGCTTGCGTTGAGCCCCAAACGTCCTTGGGCTCAAAGAGGAGCAGACTCATGCCAAACAACAAGATCGTTTCACGGGAAGACTGGTTCCAGGCGCACAAGGCGCATCTGGCCCGCGAGAAGGAATTGACGCGATTTCGCGACCGCATCGCTGCCGAACGGCGGGAATTGCCCTGGCTGAAGATCCGGAAGGACTATGTCTTCGAGACCGAACAGGGCCCGAAGAAACTGGCCGGCCTATTCGGAGGCGCAAGCCAGCTGATCGTCTACCACTTTATGTTCGGGCCGGGCGCCGATTATCGTTGCGAAGGGTGTTCCTTCCTCGCCGACCATATCGACGGCGCCAACCAGCACCTCAAGCACCACGATGTGTCGCTGGTCGTGATCTCGCGGGCGCCGTTGGCCGAATTTCTGCCCTACAAACAGCGCATGGGGTGGAAATTCGACTGGGTGTCGTCCTACGCGTCGGACTTCAACTTCGACATGCAGGTTTCCTTCACCGACAAACAGATCCAATCAGGCGACACGACCTACAATTTCGAGCAGCGCGCGCTGAAATCGAAGGACCTTCCCGGCATCAGCGTGTTCTACAGGGACGAGAACGGCGACATCTTCCTGACCTTCATGTCGCGCTCCAGGGGCGGCGATCCGCTGATCGGCGCTTATCACTATCTCGACCTGACGCCGAAAGGCCGCAACGAGACAGGTCCCTACCACAGCCTGATGGACTGGGTGCGGCTGCACGATGAATACGCAGACAGGCACGAGATGCAGGACGCCTGTTACCATTGACGACGGGCAGCCGACGCAAGATCTTTCGCCTTTAGCCCGATATGCGCTAAGTGCTGCTCGCCACGCCTTTAACGGACTTTCCCCATTAACGGTTTGCGATGCAGCGCTTTCTTGCCCTCCTCACCTGGCTCGCCTTTCCAGTCTATGTCTGGCAGGGACTCGGCGTGCGCCGCCGCACCACCCGCATGCTGCCGGCGCAAGGTCCGGTCATGCACGAGATATCAGGCCAGGCGCCAGCGATCTCGCTTCTGATGCTTGGCGATTCTTCCGCCGCTTCGGTCGGCATCGGCAATTCCGAGTACGGGTTGGCCGCGCAATTGGCCGAGCTGATCTCGCAACGCACTGGCCGTGCGGTGCGCTGGCGGGCAGCCGGCTTCAACTCGGCGACCTCAGGCCAGATCCGCGACCATGTGCTGCCCAATCTGTCGGCTGATCCTTGGACGCATATCGTGCTCGCCATCGGCACCAACGACACCAAGAACTTTCACTCGGTGCCACGCTTCAAAAGCGATTTTGGCGGCCTGCTATACGCGCTGCGAGCCAAATGGCCTGAGGCGCGCGTGGTGTGGTCGCCGGTGCTGGAATTCACCCGGGCGCCGGCAATGCCGCCGCTGCTTGGAACGATCCTGGAGATCCGCGCCGCCGAGATGAACCGGATGGGCGAGCGCCTCTGCCTCGAACGCGGCGCAGTGCCGGCGCCGCGCCTGCCGATCACCGATGCCGAAGCCGGTTTTGCCTCCGACGGATTTCATGCCTCGGAAGCCGGCTACCGGGCCTGGGCGGAACATCTCGTCGACCTGGTGCTGGCCAACGAACCACGCGTAGCGTAGCGAGGCCGCCAGCTCTACGTCCAATGCCCCAGCGCCGCTGTTATCGAAATCGCCGCCATCGCCAGCACCGCCAGCTTCCAGAAATCGCTGCGCCGCTTCAGCCCCGGCCAGCCGAGCGGCTTGATCAGCTGGATGACCATCATGGCAATGATAACGAGCGCGAGGAGTTTCGACATGCCGCTTTTTGACTAGCGCATCGGCCCGAAAATCGAAATCGATTTTCGGAAAGCACGAGGCGTAGATTCAAAGGTGCTGGAGCGTCCTTTGCGCGTCCAGAAGACGCGCGGCGCTCTAGTATCACGGCCGGCTGTCACAGCGCTCCGCTCATGCCAGATCGCCATAGCGCTGAGGGGTGCTAGGCCAGCGGCTTGAGGCCGGCCTCGATCGAGGCCCGCTTTGGT
Organism: Mesorhizobium sp. BHscii; assembly: GCF_053848065.1. Taxonomy (NCBI): domain Bacteria; kingdom Pseudomonadati; phylum Pseudomonadota; class Alphaproteobacteria; order Hyphomicrobiales; family Phyllobacteriaceae; genus Mesorhizobium; species Mesorhizobium sp. BHscii. Next base: position 122,829 of record NZ_JBSPKW010000006.1, read on the forward strand.
TCGAGGAAGGGCGGCAAGGCCAGCCTTTCGCCCAGCGTTTCCAGCGGCTCGTCGGCCGTAAACCCGGGGCCGTCGGTGGCGATCTCGAACAATATGCCGTTCGGCTCACGGAAATAGAGCGAACGGAAGTAGTATCGTTCGACTTCACCGCTTGACGGCAGGCGGAATTCGGCCAGCCGTGCCGTCCATTGATGCAAGGTCTCCCGGTCCGGCGCCCTGAACGCGACGTGGTGGACCGCCCCGGCACCTTGCCGTGCCGGCGCCAGGCCCGGCTGCACCGCGACATGAAGTTCCGCCGCCGGGCCGCCTTTTCCCATCTCGAAGACATGAACCTGGCCCTGACCATCCGGCGAGACATAATCCCGCGCCTTGTGCATGTTCATGACCCTGGTCAGCACCGCTTCGGTGTTGGTGATGTCGGGAACGCTGATCACGATAGGCCCGAGCCCGCGTATCTGGTGCTCGATTGGGACCGGGCTTTGAGCCCAGGGATGACTGTCGCCCTTGCTGCCATCGCTGACGAGACGCAGGCGCTGGCCTTCTGGATCTTCGAAATCCAGCGACGGGTAACCGCCGACATCGCCGATCTCTCCCGTCGCCACGGTCTCGCCGGACAAGTGCTGCTTCCACCAGGCAAGGCTTTTGGGGCTGGCGACCCTCAGGCTGGTCCGGACGATGCTGTTGGTGCCGCGCCGTTCGCGTCCGACCGGCCAATCGAAGAAGGTAAGATCGGTGCCAGGCGTCGCCTCTGCGTCGGCATAGAAAAGGTGATAGGCCGACGTGTCGTCCTGATTGACCGTCTTCTTGACTAGTCGCAGGCCCAAGGTCCTCGTGTAGAAACGAAGGTTTCCGGGCGCATTCGCGGTGATAGCGGTCAGGTGGTGGATTCCCGTCAGTTGCAGGCCCATGGTCGTCTCCTTGGTTTACGGAAAATTTTTCTCCTTCAATATCAGAACGCCGACCCTATCGCAGAAGGATGCGAATTCCGACAGTCCGTCGCTGCAAGCTGAACGATCTCGACGCTGATAGCGACCTGCGATGAACAAGCCGGCGTGCCGCGCACCGGCGAGCTCGGGAAGGCAAAACCGGCAGCATCACCGAAGCCATCATTCTACTGACAGACTGCTGTCAGGAGGGGTGTGCGATAGTGTCTCCATCGAAAGAGAGGAGACCAGCTATGAACGGTTTTACCATTCTGCGCAGCGTGCAGCACTATGTCGGCAAGATCAGGACGATGCGCAACGAGATCCGCACCCGGCGTTTCATGAACGGGTTGCCGCAAAGCATCCGCAAGGACATCGGTTGGCCGGATAATTACGAAGGCCGCCACGGCCGCGGCCATTGAGGCGATTTCTTCGCAGCAGCAGTTGGATGCGGACTGCCACGGCGCCCAGATAAACAGGTCCGGCGGACGGAAAGACGGAGCAGGAAATGTCCGAACAGAAAACCATCGGCGTTCTTTTCATCGATCGCTTCGCCGACTGGGAATACGGGCTGCTGGCGGCTTCGGCGGTCGAATGGTTCGGCGCACGCGCGGTGTCGCTGACGCCGAGCGGAAAGCCGGTGACTTCGGCCAGCGGATTTATGCTGACGCCCGACCGTTCCACCGAGGTTGATGAAAACACCGATCTCGACGCTGTGGCGGTCATCGGCTCCGACCAGTGGGTCGATGCCCCGCCTGATGTCTCCCGGCTGCTGACAGCGGTCGCAGCGCGTGGCGGCGTGGTCGGCGGCATTTGCGCCGGCACCTTGGCACTGGCACGTGCCGGCTTGTTCGACAAGGCCAAACACACCAGCAATGGTCGTGACTGGATCAACGAAAAGGAACCGGGTTACCCGGGCGCCCAGAACTATCAGGACGTGCCCTATGCGGTCGCCGACGGTCGCATCGTGTCCGCACCGGGTTCGGCTCCCGGCACGTTCGCTCTTGCCTATTTGAAGACGCTCTATCCCCAGAGAAGCAGCGACCTTGCTGAGATGCGTATGCTGTTCGCCAAGGAGTACGCTGAAGGGGAATATGCTGAAGCCTCCTGACAGTATGGTGTCAGGAGCGGCGTGCAATAGTCCGGCAGTATCAGGAGACAGACATGGCCTTCATCCCTGCAAAAGCTTCGGCATGGTTCGAGATTCCTGTCACCGACATGGATCGGGCGCGCGCCTTTTATGGGTCGGTGCTCCAGAACGATCTCATTCTGGAGGAGAGCGGCCCGAACCCGATGGCCATGTTCGCCGCCGAGGACCGAACGGCCTCCGGGCACATCTACCCAGGGAAACCCGCGGCACCGGGAAATGGCCCGACCATCCATCTGTCGGTTGCCGCACCGATCGAGGACGCCATGGAACGGGTGAGGCAGAACGGCGGGCAGATCGTCTCGCCGGCGATCTCCATTCCGGCCGGCACATTCGCTTATTGCCTCGACCCGGACGGCAACAGCTTTGGGCTCTTCGTTTAGGTGGCGCATGGTAAAGAGCTGGAACGACAGGCTGAACACGCGGGGCACCAACGGTATCAAGCCGACGCCGCGCACTGTTGGCGACGTCGTCGAAGGCCAGCCGATGCTGGTGCCGACGGCACGGCAGGTCGATGATTTCATCCGCTCCATCCCAGAGGGCGTGGACATGGACGTCCGCGCATTGCGCACCGCGCTCGCCATCGAGCACGGTGCCGAAGTGACATGTCCGGTCACTATCGGCTATCATCTGCGCATTGTTGCCGAGGCCGCCAACGAGGATCTGGAACGCGGCATGACGCTTAGCGACATCGCGCCGTTCTGGCGGGTGCTGGATGCAAAGACGCCGACAACAGGGAAGTTGTCCTTCGGCGCGGCTTTCGTCGCCGCGCAGCGCAAGCGCGAAGGGCTCGAACCATAATGCATGTCGCCCAAAAGTGGGAACCGGTTTTGGCAAAACGACATGCATAGAAACAACACCGAGGGACCATACGATGCGTCGCGCCGACAGGCTCTTCCAGATCGTGCAGCATCTGCGCGGTGGCCGTCTGGTCACCGCCCAGAAGCTGGGCACGTGGCTCGAGGTTTCCGAGCGAACCATCTACCGCGACATCGCCGACCTGCAGTCGACGGGCGTGCCGATCGACGGCGAGGCCGGCGTCGGCTACATGATGAGGGAGGGTTTCGACCTTCCGCCGCTGATGTTCACGCGTGACGAGATCGTCGCGCTGGTCGCCGGCGCCCGCATGGTGCGCGCGTTTGGCGGCGCTGCCATGGCGCGGGCCGCCGACGAGGCGCTGGTCAAGATCGGCGCCGTGCTGCCCGATGCAGAAAAGGACCGCATCGCCCGCACCGAAATCCACACGCCTATGTGGGTGGTGAGCGACGCCGCCCGCGAAGCAATCGACCTGATCGAGCGCGCAGTGGAAAAACGCCAGGTGCTGACTATCGACTATTCCGACGAAGCAGGCCGCGGCACCGCGCGCGACATCAGGCCATTGGGCCTGTGGTTCTGGGGCAAGGTGTGGACGCTGGTCGCCTGGTGCGAGATGCGCGACGATTTCCGCGCTTTCCGTATCGATCGCATCGCTTCGGTGGTCATAGCCGGCCGCGTCTTCAAGCCGGAGCGCGGCAAGCAGCTCGCCGATTTCTATCGTGCGGTTGAGCGCAGCGAGGATTACGGCATGGCACCGGACCGAGCCGCGCGAACCTAAATTAGGTGACGTCTTCCCCCTCCCCTTGTGGGAGAAGGTGGCCGAGCGAAGCTCGGTTGGCTGAGGGGTGCTGGACGGATCGCGGCGTTGGCGTTTCTTCCAACGGCCTCTTCCGTCTGGCGCTGCGCGCCAATCCACCTTCTCCCACAAGGGGAGAAGGCAGGTGCCCTCACCTATTCCTCGTCGTCCTTATCCTCGTCCTTCGACTTCAGCGCCGAAAGCTTGGCGAAGACCGCGTTGGCGTCGAGCTCCGCATCCTCATCCTTTGGCTTCTCCGCTGCCGGCACGAGGCGCTCGGTCAATGCCGCCGGCAGCAGCGTATCGCCGGCCGGCTGTGCCTGCTCGCGGCCACGCGAGGCGCGGTTGACTTCCATGTCGAGGTCGATCTGCGAGGCGAGACCCAATGTCACCGGATCCATCGGCTGCAGATTGGCCGAGTTCCAGTGCTTCCTGTCACGGATCTGGTCGATCGTCGACTTGGTGGTGCCGACGAGGCGCGCGATCTGCGCGTCCTTCAGCTCGGGATGGTTACGCACCAGCCAGAGGATGGCGTTGGGCCGGTCCTGGCGTTTCGACAGCGGCGTGTAGCGCGGACCCTTGCGCTTGGATTCCGGCACCCGCACTTTGGGGTCGGACAGCTTCAGCCGATGGTTCGGGTCCTTCTCGGCACGTGCAATCTCGTCGCGGGTCAGCTGGCCGGTCATGATCGGGTCCATGCCCTTGATGCCCTGCGCCGATTCGCCATCGGCGATCGCCTTGACCTCGAGCGGATGCAGTCCGCAGAACTGCGCGATCTGCTCGAAGGAGAGCGCGGTATTGTCGACCAGCCAGACGGCGGTCGCCTTGGGCATCAGCAGCGTATTGGCCATTATGAGATATCCTTCTCGTTCGCCCGCGTTCCCGCGCGGGCGGTGGTTTTAGAGCCACCAAAATGGGAAATTCGCTGCGTATATAACCACTCCGTTGCCGTTTCGCAACGGTTTTGGAAGGTACTGTCGTAAGCATGGCTGCAGGACCGGAGAATGCAGAAGCTTGTGGGAGTGTTACGCCGCTGGGGGCGTGGAGCTTTTTGCAGCATCTTGCCGGCGCCTTCGTGGCACCGATCGATCATCGCAGCTGCTGCTGCACGGACTTCAAAACGACAAAACCCGCCGGACAGGGTCCAGCGGGCTCGGAACCGGCGACGGGAAACCCGTCTGCTGCGGGCTCTGGCTTCTAAAGCATGATCTCGGACCGAAGCACCACGTCGCGAAAAAGCGGCTTGATGCTTTCAGGCGAGATCACGCTTGAGATCAAAGCGCCTTGCGGGCGATCCTCTCGATGTCACCACGGTTGATTCCGAGGTCGTTGAGCTGACGGGCGTTCAGGCGGTTCAGTTCGCGCACGGTTTCATTGTACATGCGCCAGTTACGGAAAGCACGGATCGGGTTCATGGTAGTCCTCCATCGTTTCGATGGCGCTCAAATAGGCATCGTTGATGAAAAGTTGAACAGACGCTTTTGCATGGCCGCAATGCGTTTGTTGCATTGCACAATTAAGCCTTTGTTCAGCTTGTTTGCCGACCGTCAGCCGACATCGAGCACGATCTTGCCGATGTGGTCGCCGTCCTCCATTCGCTCATGCGCCCGCCACGCTTCCTTGAGCGGGAAGATCATGTCCATGACGGGCGCTACCTTGCGGGTGCCTAGCAGCGGCCACACCTGCGCCTCCAGCGCCGCGGCGATCGCCGCCTTGACTTCGACGGTGCGCGGCCGCAGCGTCGAGCCGGTGTGGGTGAGCCGCTTGACCATCATCTTCGAGAAATCGGCGCTTGCCACCGCCCCGCTCTGCGTGGCGATCTGGACGATGCGGCCTTCCACCGCCGCGGCCTCGTAGTTTCGCGCCACATAGTCGCCTCCGACCATGTCGAGGATGACGTTGGCACCCTTGCCGCCGGTCGCGTCCTTGACCGCCGCGACGAAATCCTCCTCACGGTAGTTGATCGCGCGGTCGGCGCCAAGCTTCAGACAGGCGTCGCATTTCTCCTGGCTGCCGGCGGTGGTGATGACATAAGCGCCGAAGGCCGAGGCGAGCTGGATCGCCGTGGTGCCTATCCCGGACGAACCGCCATGGACGAGCAGCGTCTCGCCGCCCTTCAGGCCGCCGCGCTCGAAGACATTATGCCAGACGGTGAAGTAGTTTTCCGGTACCGCCGCCGCTTCCGTGTGGGTAAAGCCGGCGGGCAGCGGCAGCACGCTGCCGGCATGGACCTTGACGTATTCGGCATAGCCGCCGCCGGGTGTCAGCGCGCAGACCCGGTCGCCGACACGCCACCGTGATATCTCGTCGCCAAGAGCTGCAACTTCGCCCGACGCTTCGAGGCCCGGCAGGTCCGACGCACCGGGCGGCGGCGGATAGACGCCCTTGCGCTGCTGCACATCCGGCCGGTTGATACCGGCAGCGCGCACCCGGATCAGGATTTCGCCGGGACCGGGCACGGGCACGTCGCGCGTTTCCGGTTTCAGCACTCGCGGTCCGCCGGGTTCCGAAATCGCAATGGCCGTCATCTTCGCCGGAATTTTGTTCTGTCCACTCGCCATGAATTTTCCCGTCTCGCTTCGCCAGTTTCTTCCAGCTGCCGGTTTTCTTGCCGACTGTTTGCATCCATGTCCCTGCCCTATGTATGCTGATTGCCAAATCAGGCAAATGGCCACTGCAGCGTCGGGCGTTCGAATTGGACGCGCAGAGCTAGCAGTTGATTTTTTTGCGCATGAGCGAGGAGCAACGATGGCGATCTTCGACGACGAACCCAAAAAGAAAGCCCGCCCGCATGAGATCGGGCAGGATCTGTCGCTGCTTTCCGTCGATGAACTGTCCGAGCGGATCGCCATCTTGCGCGACGAGATCGCCCGTCTCGAAGCCGAGCTCAAGACCAAGAGCACCACCAAATCAGCGGCCGAGGCGCTGTTCCGCCGCGGATAGTTTCCAGAGCCGAAGCGCCCGCCGCCGAAAAGCTCGAAACTTCAGACCCTCCCTAAATTCCAGCCGGATCAGCTAAATGTTTGCAAGCTACCGACCGATCCTCTCGCTGCTTCGCGGCACCGCTTTCCTGCTGGCGGCGACCGGACTGCACGGGCTGCTGTTGCCGCTGCGCGGCCAGTTGGAAGGTTTCTCGACCGCATCGCTCGGCCTGATGGGCACGGCCTGGGCCGGCGGCTTCGTCACCGGCTGCTTCTTTGCGCCGCGCCTCGTGCGTCGAGCCGGTCACGTACGCGCTTTCGGCGCCTTTGCGGCATCGGGAGCCATCATCGCACTGCTCACCGGCCTGATCATCGACGAATATGTCTGGATCCTGCTGCGCGCCTTCACCGGCTTCACCATGGCCGGCGCCTTCATGGTCATCGAAAGCTGGCTGAACGAGAAGTCCACCAACGAGAACCGCGGCACCGTCTTCGGTCTTTACATGATGGTCACCTACGCCTCGATCATGGGCGGCCAGATGATCGTTGCCGGGGGCGACGTGAAGTCGGCCTCGCTGTTCATGATCACCGGTATCCTGTTCTGCCTATCGCTCATTCCGACCGCGGTGTCGACGGCTTCGCACCCCAAGCCGCTGCAGGACGTCTCGCTCGACGTCAAGGGGCTCTATGTCAATTCGCCGGTGTCGGCGATCGCCTGCGTTTTGATCGGCATCGCCAACGGCGCCTGGGGCACGCTTGGTGCCGTCTATGGCGCCCGTATCGGCATTTCCACGGCCGAGATCGCGCTGATGATGAGCTTGGTGGTCGTCGCCGGCGCAGCCATGCAACTTCCGGCCGGGCGTCTTTCCGACAAGACCGACCGCCGCTTTGTGCTGGCGGGCCTGGCCTTCGGCGCGGCGCTGTTCGCCCTCGCGGTCTTCCTGTTCGAACCGCGCTCCGGCGTCTTCGTCATCGTCTGCACCGCCGCCTACGGCGCTTTTGCCTATACGCTATATTCGATCGCCGTGGCCCATGCCAACGACCACGCCCGGGCCGAGGATTTCGTCAAAGTGTCGGGCGGCCTGCTGCTGCTCTATGGTTTCGGCACGATGATCGGTCCGCTGCTGGCCGCCGGCCTGATGGGCTGGATGCGGCCGGAAGGCCTGTTCCTTGCGACGGCCTTCGCGCATCTTTGCCTGGCGGGCTATACGCTGCTGCGCATCAGCCGGCGCGCGCCGGTGCCGATCGAAGACCGCGACGCCTTCAAGACGCAACCGGCCGAGCGCTCGATCACGCCGGAAGCATTGCGGCTCGATCCGCGCAGAAAGCCTGAAACCAACGGTTGAGATTTAGAAAACTTTGCCTCACAAATAAGGCATGATGTTTTCCGACGCCTTCATGGCGATTGCCGATCCCAACCGGCGCTATCTTTTGGAAGAGCTCCGGCGCGGCCCGAAGACCGTCAACGAACTGGCCGCCGGGTTGCCGGTCTCGCGTCCGGCTGTTTCGCAGCATCTAAAGGTGCTGCTCGACGCCGGACTGGTCAATGCCAAGCCGGAAGGGACAAGGCGCGTCTATACGGTCAGCAATGCCGGCTTCCTGAAGCTCAACATCTGGCTCGACCAGTTCTGGGATGCAGAGCGGCTTGGCTCGCCAGGAAACTGAGTTGCGCCGTGACGTCTTGGCCGTGGCGCACCAAGCGCGTCGAGCAGCTCGCCTGTGTCATGTTGCGAGTGCCGAGATCATCGTGGCTGTCGAGAAGGCATCCCTGCCCGGTCCTACCGCCTGGCAAGCCGATGAACTAGCTCAAGGTTGTTGCGGGACGAAAACGCCGTCCTTGTAGGTAGCGCCGAAATAAACCTCGACGCTGCGCAGCCTACCGTCCTGGAACGAATGCAGTTCGGTGTTGCGGAAGACCTTGCCGTCGAGCGTTTCGCAGCGATAGAGAACGAAAGCATCGTTGCCGTCCTCGCAAATCCTCTCGACGGCGATCGACTTGAACAGTGTGCTGTTTGGCCAGCAGCGCGCGAAGTAAGTCGCGCGGTCGATGGCGTTGTCGTAAGGGCTGGTGAAGGTGAAATCGTCTGTCAGCACCGCCTCAATGACGCTGCGGTCGTTGGCCTGATAGGCGGCGAAGTAACTGCGGATCAAGTCCGATCTGATTTTGACAGGCATGGCGAAAGCTCCTTTGGATTCAGGTGCTGGCGTTGAGCCGCACATCGTCCCATTGAACGGCAGCCTAAGCGTTCCAACTTGGACGTTTCTGAACACGGTCGAGCCAATGATGGACATTGACGAGCGCGTCCGGAATGTCGGTTCCGAAGAAAGCGCCAAGCCACGCTGCGACGGCGGCGGTGATATCGGCGACGGAATACTGGTCACCGGCGATGAACGAACGGCCATCGGCGATCTCCCGGTCGAGCCACGCCCACTTTGCCGGAACGGCTTCTCGCTGCGTTTCGGCGAAAGCCGGGAACTGCACGAGCCGCTCCGCAAACATGGGATCGGAATGCTGGGCAATGCTGCCGATCGTTCCGAAGATCTCGATCTCGGCGCGGCGGTTCCACATTTCGACCTTGCCCTGGCTGACCGCGTCCGAGCCGAACAGTGCCGGCGTCGGATGAAGCGCCTCCAGATAGCGGCAGATGGCGATACTTTCGGTGATCACCGTGCCGTCGTCGAGCACGAGCACGGGAATCTGGCCTAGTGAGTTGAGCTCAAGGAATTGCGGCGACTTGTGCTCGCCTTTTGTGAGGTCGACATTAACCCGCGGAACGTCGATGCCTTTCTCAGCCATGAAGATGCGAACGCGGTAGGAATTCGGACCGATGCCGCAGTAGAGTTTCATACTATCCTCCCAATTCTGCTGGTCTTGGCTTGGGCTGCGGCGCTCACGCGCATTCTACCCGCAGGTTGTCGAGCATCTGGCTCCAGCCGGCCTGATGGTTTTCGGGCTGATCATGGCCATCAAGAAAGGCGCCTTGCTCGGTCATCACCAGCCGGCAGCCTGCGCCTTCTCGACGGAATTCAACCGTCAGCAGGCCGACAAACAATCGCTGGCCGCTGCTGGTCATGCCGCCAGCCGAGACGATGCGTTGGTCGCGCACGATGTCGAGGTAGCGCGTCTCGTTCACATAACTCTCGCCGCCCTTGGGTCCGAAACGGCTGAGCGCAATGCCGCCCACCTGGAACTCGAAGCAGTCAATGCTGGTTTCCCACCCCTCGCCGGGCGAGCCCCAGCGCTGCAATGCGGCGGGATCGGACCAGGCGGCGAACACCCGCGCCGGCGAAGCGTCGTAGCTGCGTTCGAGCACTATGGTCGAATGGACGACGGAGCGTTCGCTCATGTTGGCCTCCTCAGTTTCCTTCCGTTTCGTCCTTTTGTTTCCGCAAGAAAGGCGCCGAGCCGGTCGAGCCGCTGTTCCCAGTTTAGGCGCCGTTCGTTGATCCAGTGTTCGGCGGTCCTCAGCGCCTTCGGCTCGATCCGGCAGGTGCGCACCCGGCCGAGCTTTTCGGTGCGGACGAGGCCGCTCGCCTCCAGCACGTTCAGGTGCTGGACGACCGCCGACAGCGACATCGCCAGCGGCTCGGCCAACTGGCTGACCGAGGCGGAGCCGCGCGACAGCCGCTCCACCATGTGCCGCCGCGCCGGGTCGGCGAGCGCCTGGAACATCAGGTCGAGTTGGGCGCTATCTTGCAGCATCGGGCTTAACCGTTGTTGCAGGGGAAGAGCTTGAAGTAGGACATTGTTTCGCTCGTTCCTTGGTGGTTCGCCGCTGCGTGGTTTTACGGAGGGCTGAAACACTGAAGTGGTTACTTAACTATTGCCACGGAGATAGTGTGTCAAGGTCCGGCTCCGCGCTTATTTGGCTCGGGCATGGGTGACGATGGCACCAACGATCGCGGCCCAGTCGTCGGGATGCAGTTCATGGCCGCCGCCCTCGATGCGGACAAGCCTCGCGCCGGCAACCGCCTCTGCAAGAGCGGCGCCATGCTCGACCGGAAAAATTGGATCCGCGGTGCCGTGGATAACGAGGAGCGGAACCTTCAACTCGTGCAGGCGACCCCTCCAGTCTTCGCCGCCCCGATCTTCGCCGCCCCGATCTTCGCCGCCCCGATCTTCACCGCCCCGATCTTCACCGCTCGTGAGCAGGAAGTGATTGGTCGCGCTCAAGAAGCCGCCGGATCGGTCGTAATCCTGTTCGACGAACGCCCTCGTCAGCTTCTCGTCGAATGGATGCGCGGTGCCGGCGATTGCGTGCGCGTCCTGGACCATGAAGTCGACCACCTGGTCACGGTTCGACCAGTCGACTTTCGCGCCTTCGGCGGAATGCTTCATATAGGCGTCGGTCATCCCTGGCAGATGCGACGTGTCGATCCCGATTGGCGAAGTGCTGATCGCCGTAAGCGAGATGACCCGCGACGGATGTTTCAGCGCGACAAGCTGCGCGATCATGCCGCCCATCGACATGCCGGCCACATGCGCTTTCGCGATGCCATAACTGTCTAGTACGCGGATGGCGTCGTCCGCCATGTCGACGAAAGTGTAAGGCGGTTCGCCCGGCGCATATTTGGTCGAACGGCCGGTATCGCGATTGTCATAGCGGATCACGAACAGACCCTTGCCGGCCAATTTCCGGCAGAACGCCTCCGGCCACCAGAGCATCGAAGCCATGGCGCCCATAATCAGCAGCATCGGTGGATGCGTGGGATCGCCAAATGTCTGGGACGCGATTTCCGGTTCCACTACCTTCGTCATCTTCGCAGTCTCCTCCTAAACCGATTGCTTTTTGCAATCAGTTGCACGATAATAAGACTGATACGATAATGCAACCGGTTTCTATCGGAGAATCGCATGAGCATCGATCGCCGGTCTGGGTGCCCGATCAATCTGTCGCTTGAAGTGTTTGGCGACCGGTGGAGCCTGATCATCCTTCGCGACATGATTTTCGGCGGCAAACGCCACTTTCGCGACCTGCTCAACGGGTCGCTGGAAGGAATCGCTTCCAACATACTCGCTGACCGGCTGAAGCGGCTGATGGAGCTCGGCATGCTGACCAGGGCGGACGATCCCACCCACAAGCAGAAGGCAATCTACAGCCTGACCGAAATGGCGATCACGCTGGTGCCGATCCTGGCGCATCTCGGCGCCTGGGGTCGCGTCTGGCTGCCTGTCAGCGAGGAGCTCTCGATCCGCGCCGAGCTTCTGGAGAAGGGCGGCCCGCCGATGTGGGAAAAGTTCATGGACGAACTGCGCCACGAACATCTGGGCACGCCTTCCGACACGCCGCCGGATGCCACCGTGCGTGCCACCCTGCGGGCCGAATATGAGGCGATTGCCGCCCGAAAGGCGCCGGGCGCCAGGTGCGATTCCCGCGCCTAACCAACTTATTTTCCCCATTGCAGGTCGGCTCTGCTATTAAAGGAATGAAAACTATAATTTACGGGATTGGAAAAGCCCTTGGTTGAGAACTCTAAGGATACTGCCCGCGCGCGGGCCGATTTGCGTTTCAAGAAGCAGGAAGAGGCAGCCACGGTTCGCCAGAAGGCGATGGCGGAATATGTCGCCGAGAGCGACGCCCGCCAGATAAAGACCAACAAACTGAGGGCGCTCCGCCTTGCCAAAGAAGCGGAAGACCTCGCCAATGCGCCGGCTGCTCCGGTGAAGAAGCCGGCGCGCGCCAAGAAAAAATAGGGCTGGTTCCGGCGTATCCGACGTGTCGGGCGGGCCTGTCCTGCCCGTTGTCGGCAGGTGCTGACATCGAGGCGGTTGACTCACCGCCGACCCAGCTTGCGGCGAGGCCTCTAGCCCATGTTTATGTCACGAGTGGCCGCTCGCATCGACACCGAGAAGCCGGCCAGGACGTCGACCAGTGCGATGACCATCAGCGTGAAGAAAACCGAGTGCGCCGCGCCCTTCACCAGCAGGAACTCGACCAGGAACGCCACGAAGACGAAAGTCGACAACAGGTGGTCCATGATCGAGGCGTTGGTCGTGCGCGTCGATTTTACGATTTCGATGAAGAAGAGAAGCAGCCCGATCAGCACGATCAGATCGCCGAGCGTCATCGAGAACACCCCGCCCGACATCATGCGGATCGAGAACATTTGGCTTGCCCAGGGATCGTCGCCGCCGCCGAATATTCCCAGAAGCCCGAGATTATAAAGGACGAAGGGCACGATCAGCAGCGGGATGGCACCGAACATCAGAAGGCTCCGGTTGGACAACCTTCTCTAGTATGCGCTCGGCGTTCGCCGTCAAGAATTTTCGTACGCGACCGCGAACACGGACAAAGACCGTGCGAAATAACAATGTCAGCCGGCACGGCTGCCGTCCGGTACGGCTGCTGAGCTCTCTGAAATTGGTTCGGTGGGCGATCATCTCCGCCAAATGCAAAAAGACCGGCGCGATGGCCGGTCTTCGGGAGTCACAAAACCGTCGAAAGCGTTCTCAGCTTTCCTTCGGTTCCAGAACCTGGCGACCGCGATACATGCCGGTCTTCATGTCGATATGGTGCGGGCGGCGCATCTCGCCGGAATTCTTGTCCTCGACATAGGTCGGGGCCTTCAAGGCATCGGCCGAACGGCGCATGCCGCGCTTCGACGGAGAGGTTTTTCGTTTCGGTACGGCCATGGATATGCTCCATTACATGGTCAAAATGCCCCGGCTGCCCTCGTGAAAGGGCCGCGTCAGGGGCCGGAATCTGAGAAAGTCGGGTGCCTATACACGCCCTGCGCCGTTTTGGCCAGCGTCGCCGCAAATTTTTTTAAGCTAACGCAGACAGCCGACATAGGCGCCGGACCGGCCCGCGCGCCGCTCGATCAGCGCGGCCAGCCGTCTCAGCCCCGGTCCGGGCTTCGCCGGGTTGCGCGCGATTGGGTTCGGCAAGGTGACGGCAAGCAGCGCCGCCTGGCGACGCGACAATCGTTTTGCCGAAACCCCGAAATGGTGCTGGGCGGCGGCCTCGATGCCATAGATGCCCGGCCCCCATTCGGCGATATTGAGATAGATTTCCATGATGCGCCGTTTCGACATCACCATGTCGACATAGACGGCCAGCGGCAGCTCGACGACTTTCCGGACCGAACCCAGCGGCCGCGACCAGAGATAAAGGTTCTTCACGGTCTGCATGGTGATGGTCGAGGCGCCGCGCGTCATCTCGCCGGCCAGCGCATCGTCGACGACGCCCCTCAACTCGCCAAGGTCGATGCCGCGATGGAAACAGAACTGCCCGTCTTCCGACATGATGACCGAATTCGCCAGCGCCGGCGCCACATCGTCGATCGAGACCCAGCGCCGGTCATAGCCGGAAAACGTCGCCAGATCCTTCAGCATCAGTGTCGATACCGGATGAACGAACGGCGGGAGATAAAGAAAGGTCAGCACCACCGGCATCAGCGCCAGCACGACGGCGACGGTGAAACCGCGCCGGACCCAGTGCCGGGGCCAACGTTTGAGACCGATGCGGTTGCCGCGTTTCGGCCTCACCATGTCCAGCCCTTCGGTTTCGTAATCGACGATCGGTTCCGCCAAGCCGCTCAATCCATGCTGCTCCCTGCCCCCGGCATAATGGCGCTTGGCTTCTTGCGCAACGTCTGAGTGTCGGCTACCCGTCCCCGGCATGACGAAAGACGATCAAATGCCGTTCGAGGCAGCGCTTGTCGCGCGCACAGGTCCGGTCGAGGCGCTGCTCAGGCGACTGCTCGACGACCGCCCGCTTTCAGGCGAGATCGCGCGGCCGCAACGTCTGATGGAGGCGATGCGCCACGGCGTGCTGAACGGCGGCAAGCGCCTGCGCCCCTTCCTGGTCATGGAAAGCGCCGCGCTGTTTTCCGCGGACGGCGAGGCGGCGCTGCGCGTGGCGGCGGCGCTCGAATGCGTGCATTGCTATTCGCTGATCCATGACGATCTGCCGGCCATGGACGACGACGATTTGCGCCGTGGCCAGCCGACCGTGCACAAGGCCTTCGACGAGGCGACCGCTATCCTCGCCGGCGACGCCTTGCTGGCGCTCGCCTTCGACATCATTGCGGACGAAGCGACAATGCTGCCGGCCGAGCGACGGGCGGCGCTGGTGCTGGCGCTGGCCCGCGCTGCCGGAGCTGGCGGCATGGTCGGCGGCCAGATGCTCGATCTCGAAGCCGAGCGTATCAGGCCGGACGAGGCCGGCATCATCCGGCTTCAGGCGATGAAGACCGGCGCACTGATCCGCTTCGCCTGCGAGGCGGGCGCAATCCTTGCCGGCGCGCCAGCGGCCGACCGTGAAAGACTGGCGGAATTCGGCTCCGCGATCGGGCTTGCCTTTCAACTTGCCGACGATTTGCTCGACCTGACGGCGGACGCGCACCAGATGGGCAAGGCAACCGGCAAGGATGCAGCCGCCGGCAAGGCGACGCTGGTGGCGCTGCACGGCCCCAATTGGGCGCGGGGCCAGCTTCAGGGCCTCGTCGACCAGGCCCACGCCTTGCTTCATCCCTATGGCGACGAGGCCGTGCTTCTGAAGCAGGCAGCCGAATTCGTGGCGGCCCGCAACAGCTGACGCTGTTCCAAGTTGTACTCGCGTCCTATGGCGCGCCGTGTAGCCAAGGAGGGTTGGCGAATTGTTCCGCCAGGAAATCCACGAACACGCGCACACGCGGCGACAGGATTCGGCCTGGCGGATAGACGGCGCAGATTGGTGGTCCGTCATGATGATTGTATCCGGTGAGCAATGCGGTCAGTCTGCCTACTCTGATATCCGGTCCAACCAATATCTCCGACATGCGGACGATGCCGACACCGGCGAGCGCCAGCCGGCGTAGCGCTTCCGTGCTGTTGGCCTCTATCGGGCTGCGGATACGCATGCTTTGCGGACCGTCCGGGCCATCGAATTCCCAGATGTTGAGGCCGCCGCGTGATGTGATGCCAAGACATGTATGATGTTGAAGATCGCCTGGCGTCATCGGGATACCGTGTTTTTCGAGATACCGAGCTGACGCGCAAATGACACGGTGATTGGGCGCCAGCCGCCGCATCACCAGCCTGGAATCGCTCTGGGCGGCAACGCGCACGGCGACGTCCGTTTCCTCAGCCAATAGGTCGACAATCGCATCTGTGAACATTAGCTCGAGCTCGATGGCAGGGTAGCGATCGATGAAGGCCGGTAACATCGGCACGATCAAACGATGGCCGAAGGCGCTTGGAAGACTGACCCGCAGCCGGCCGCGCGGTTCTGCGCCGGGTTGAATCGCGATTTCAGCCTCTTTGATGTCGTTCAGGATACGGCGAGCGCTATCGGCATAGGTGCTGCCTTCCGCCGTCAAGCTGATCCGCCGCGTCGAGCGTTGCAGCAATCGCACGCCAAGGCGGGACTCAAGCCGCCCGATGATCTTGCTGACGGCCGATGGGCTCATCCGCAGCCGGCGTGCCGCCGCCGAGAAATCACCTTCCTCGACAACCGACAGGAACACACCCATCGTTTCTGGCCGGCCCATGTCATCTATTCCAATTCGTCACAGATGAACGGAAATTATCATAGATTATCGGCACGCGCGATACATAATATCATTTCCTCTTCAGCATCTAAAATACCGGCGAGGAGGTGCGCGATGCGTTCAGAACAGCCAAATCTGCGCGATGCTCACGAGTTGCATCGGTGGGCACGTCGCGAGCGCAGCGCCGCAATTGGCCGGTTATGTCTTCGTATTATCCGCGTGCTCAGTCGGTCACGTCAAAGGATGGGGAACCGCTCAAGGCGAAGCAACGTCCGGGCTAGCGCAACCGGCCGATCGGAATGATTTCCGGCGATGTCGGACCGTATGGCTCGCCACGCCAGTTGCCGAGCCATGCTTCGACGACCAGCCCGGTCTCGTCCAGCATCTGCGCAAGGCTTTCCTTTACCGGGAAGGCTATTTTCGATTCGGCGCTGAGCACCCGCCCGCTATCGGAGATTGCGTAGTGGGTCGAGTAAGTGACGACGCCGGTAGCGGGATCGCGCCGAAAATCGTTCCACGCTCTTACAGTGCCCAATCTTGGATGACTCAGTTCCCGTTCGGACCGGTCCGGCGTCCACTCGAGCCATTCCTCCGCGGCTGGATTTCGCGTGTCGAAGATGAAGCGTCCATCGGCAGCCAGATGAGCAGCGATCGTGGCAAGCACCGCCTCTCGATCTTCTGGCGTCAGAAACACCTGGAAGGCGTGCCCGGTCAAAATCACCAGATCGAAGCGTCGTCCGAGCCGGACGTTGCGCGCATCGGCCTCGACCCAGTCGACCCTCTGCCCGCCGGCTCTGCGGCGCGCGATGTCGAGCATCGCCGGCGCGGGGTCGACGCCGGTCACGCTGCGCCGATCGGCGAGCGCGGCGGCCAATTGCCCGGTACCGCAGCCGAGATCGAGAACCGAGCCCGCGTCCTTGGCAAAGCCGACGCAATAGTCGAAGTCCACGCCACCTTCGTTCTCGATATCATAGAACTGGACGAGGTCGGGATCGCTGTAAAGATGGTCGGTCATTGTGGGCCTATAGCTGGAATTTTGCTTTTATGCGCCTGGCGCACTCCAGCGGCGTGAGCGTGCTGGTGTCGATTTCGAGATCGTAGCTGATATCCTTGTGCACGCGGTCATATTGCCAGCGCGACAGCCCCGGCAAGCGGTCGGCCCGCTGGATTTCGCGAGCCTCGAGAACGTTCAGCGGAGCAAAGACGCCGACCAGGCATAGATCGAAATCCGACAGCAACCTCAGATACTTCGGCATCTCGCCGTCGCACAGCACATTATCGACAATGAGGTTGTTGCCTTGTGCCGCCATCGCCGCGATGGCGTGCCGCATGCCTCGCATGGTTCGCTCACCGACCGGCCCGGTTTTGATGACGACCTGCGGCCTGCCGTCTTTCGCGATCGCTTCATAGGCGAAACCGTCGGCATGGTCCTGGAGGGCCTCGGGCAGCATCTCGACGAATGCGTCCATCTGAACATGCAGGAAGGGCTCGGTAGTCATCGTCTGCAACGCCTTGGCGATCGAGCTCTTGCCGGCGCTACCGACGCCGTTGAGAAGGATGATCTTGGCGGTCATGTTTCCAGCCCTTTCAGGTTCGACGAAGCGGCCGCCATATCGCCTTTACCGATTCCGCACCACAATGCATGCACCGCCGACGCTTTGCAGTTTCTGGCAGATGTTGTTGGCCTTGGCTTTGGAGTCGGCGCCGATCCGGACCGCATAGATGCCGCGTCTGCCGATCGGCGTACGCACCCGGCTGACCACCGGATCATGCCCGCCAAGCAAGTCCGGAAACCGGCGCTTCACGCTGTTCCATTGACTGAGCGCCGCGGCGCGGCGGAAATTGCCGGCCACCTGCACGCCCCACGGCTTGATATTGATCGACGCCATGGCCACGGTTCTGGACTTGATTACCGGCAGCTTGCGGCAGGCGACCGCGAAGCTCGCTTTCTTGTCGAGCGGCTGGATGGTGCCGGCATAGGCGATGTCGGTGAACCTGTCGGCCGGCTCGCCCATGATGTCCAGAACGTAGTTTTCGGTCTCCATCGGCAGGAAGCCACCGGAACTCAGCCAGCGCGATACCCGGCTTTCACCGGCATTGTAGGCGGCGGCGGCCAGGCCCAGATTGCCGAAGCCGGTTTTCATTTCGGCGAGATATTTTGCCGAAGCCGGGATGGCCTGCTCGATATCAAAGGAATTGGCGAGGCCGCGTATCTTGGCGGTACCCGGCATGAACTGGGCGATGCCTTCGGCGCCGACCGGACTGACCGCATTGGGATCGAAGCGGCTTTCTTTCCAGATCAGCCGGGCAAAGAAGTCCTTGGGCAGGCCGTTTTGATATGCATGGGCCTCGATCAGGTTGCAAACCCGGTCGAGCAGCCGCTGTTTGGCGGGGCGCGGCGGATCGGCGTGGGCGGCTGTCGCCCAGCCGAGCCCGCCAAGCAAAACCAATCCACCAAGCAAAACCGGCGTCGCCCAGGGGAAGCGCCGCATCGACCTACTCCGCCGCGGCCTTGCCAGGTTGACCAAACCGCTGCTCGATATAATCGGCGACCATTTTTTCGAAGTCGGCGGCAATCGAAGGGCCGCGCAGCGTCGCCGCTTTCCTGCCGTCGACGAACACCGGCGCCGTCGGCGTCTCGCCGGTACCGGGCAGCGAAATGCCGATGTCGGCATGCTTGGATTCACCTGGACCGTTGACGATGCAGCCCATCACCGCGACCTTGAGGTTTTCGACGCCCGGATATTTTTCACGCCACACCGGCATGTTTTTGCGCAGATCCGCCTGGATATTCTGGGCGAGTTCCTGGAACACGGTAGAGGTCGTGCGACCGCAGCCGGGGCAGGCGGCGACGATCGGCACGAACTGCCGGAACCCCATGGTCTGCAGGAGTTCTTGCGACACCTGCACCTCGCGCGTGCGGTCGCCATTCGGCTCCGGAGTCAGCGAGATGCGGATCGTATCGCCAATGCCTTGCTGGAGCAGGATGCCCATCGCCGCGGACGAGGCGACGATGCCTTTCGAACCCATGCCGGCCTCGGTGAGGCCGAGATGCAGCGCGTGGTTGGAGCGGGTGGCAAGCTCGGTGTAGACGGCGATCAGATCCTGCACGCCGCTGACCTTGGCCGACAGGATGATCTTCTCGCGGCCAAGGCCGATCTCCTCGGCCATTTCGGCCGAAAGGATCGCCGACTGCACGATCGCCTCGCGCGTTACCTCCTGCGCGGTCAGCGGAAAGCCTTGGCGCTGGTTGTCGTCCATCAGCCGGGTCAGAAGCTCCTGGTCGAGCGACCCCCAGTTGACGCCGATGCGCACCGGCTTGTCGTACCGGATCGCCATCTCGACGATCGCCGCGAACTGCCGGTCCTTCTTGTCCTTGAAGCCGACATTGCCCGGATTGATGCGGTATTTGGCCAGCGCCTCGGCGCAAGACGGGTGGTCGGCGAGCAGCTTGTGGCCGATATAGTGGAAATCGCCGACCAGCGGCACGTTAATGCCGAGCCGTTCGAGCCGCTCGCGGACGGCGGGCACGGCGGCAGCACTCTCGTCGCGATCGACGGTGATGCGCACGATCTCGGAGCCGGCGCGATGCAGCGCCGCAATTTGAGCGACTGTCTGGTCGACGTCGGCGGTGTCGGTGTTGGTCATCGACTGAACGACGACAGGCGCACCCCCGCCGACCATCACGCCGCCGACATCGACACCGACCGATGTACGGCGCGGGAAGGGTGAAGAAAAATATCCGGTCATGGCCGGCTGCCCTTTGTTAGCGCCGAATTCCGGAATCGGTTTCCGGAAACAATCATGCGCAAAAATCAAAATACAGCGTCGTTTGCGCGTCCGAAAGGACGCGCGGCGCCGTAGAAGGTCCCGGCATGAGGTGGAGGAGCAAAGATGGCTTGTCAATGGCGACAGGCAGGCAGACCTGTCAAATCGACCGCCGGATAAATAAAGAAACGCTCCGGCGGCATTGGTTGCCACCGGAGAAGATGGTCGCGCGCAAAGCGCGCAACTATCCCTGCGCATGACCCCGAAATCGGAATCGATTTTCGGAAAGGGTCATGCGCCAAATCAGAAGCACTACAGCGTCCTTTGCGCGTCCAAAGGACGCGCGGCGCTGTAGAAGAGCGTCAGTGCGTGGTCCGTTTCGCCTTCAGTTTTTCAATCTCGTCCTTGAGCGCCAGCTTGCGCCGCTTGAGATTCACGATTTCGAGGTCGTCGACCGATGGATGGTTCATCGCATCATCGATTTCGCGTTCGATGTCGCCGTGTTTCCGCTGCAGCTCATCAAGATGGGATGCAAGAGACATGATTGGTTCTCCCTTTCATGGTTTCCTCGATTGCAGCCGTCAAGGCGCGTCCACCGCAGGCTCGCTTCTGTGACGGCATCATGACAGTGTGCCACTATCGGGCATCGATGTCGAATGCTGCGTGGTAGCATTCCACGACAATACGAAATGTGGTATTGGCTGCGCGCCGGTGCAAGATACCTCCGGCCCCGCCCAATCAGGCCCATTTTTGGGCGCCGCAGACGTGCAGACGGTAGATAATGTCCGAACAGGAACAGGCCGATATCCGCCTCGAATATTCTCGGCTGAAGCAAGAGCACGCCGATTTTGACGCGGCGATCAACGCGATGATCGCCATCGGCTGCGACCCTCTGCAGATCCAGCGCATGAAGAAGAAAAAGCTTTTCCTGAAAGACCGGCTGATGGCGCTGGAAGACCGGATCATCCCCGACATCATCGCGTGAGCGAATCGACTTACCGTCGCGGCAAATCCTGCTCATCCCGCGATCGAAAGCCTTGCGGCGCGTTCGCGCAGCAGGGCAATGAGATGGCCGGTCTTCTCCTCGGAAGTGTCGATGGGAACCACCAGGCATATCGTCGCCTCGACCTTGCCGGCAGCTGAAAAGACCGGCGCGGCCAGGCATTTTGTATAGGCGTCGACAAGACCGGAGGTCACACAGTAGCCGGCAGCCCCGGCCGTGACGATATCTTCTATGAAATCGTCCAGCAGCAATCTGCGGCCGTCCGGCAGGACGAGATCGTCCTCAGACACCATGTCTTCGATCACGGCCCGTTCGAAACCGGCGAGAAGCAATCGCCCGGACGCGGTCCAGGGAAGCGGTATCTGCAGACCTGTGGCCGAACTGATCCGGAACGGCCTGGTGCCCGGGCTTGAATGGACAATCGTATAGCGGCCGCTTTGCAGCATGCACAATTCAGAGGTCTCGCCTGTCTCGCGCGACAGATTGTCGACTTCCTGACGCCCTCTCCTGAGCAAGTCGTTGCCGCGCACATAGTCCATTCCGTAGAGATAAAGCTTCTTCCCGAAATAGACCCGATTGCCGTCGACGGCCATTTCCAGCAGGCCCGCATCCACGAGCGAGCGCACAAGCGTGTAGATCGTCGAGCGTGGCGCATTCACTCCTTTGGCGAGATCCCCAATCCCGATCGCTCGCTGGTTCGCGTGAAGAAACTCCAGGATATGGAGCACCCGGTTGAGACCCTTCTCGCGGGAACTCGCAATCTTGTCTTCGCCCGGACCAGCTTCCGACCGCGCTGCCAAGGCATTGCCATCTTGCATTACTGATTCCTGATGTTAGTATCTGTCTTGTACAGGATACATGTGTCTTTTGTAAGAGACAATCCAGCAGATCACTGACGCATGTATCGGCAAGGGGAACACAACACGAAGGAGGTCGCCGTGAACGACACATCCAAAAGACGTGAATTTCTGAAACTGGGAATGGCAGGGCTTGCAACGGCCGGAGTGGTGGGCGCAGCAGCAACGATCGATGTTCAGAAGGCGGCAGCGCAAGCTGCACCGGACAGCCTGCTGCGCACTGTTCTTGAGCGCGGCAAGGTGATCGTCGGCACCGGCAGCACCAACGCGCCCTGGCACTTCGAAAACGATGCCGGCGAGCTGGTCGGCATGGACATCACCATGGGGCGCATTCTTGCCAAGGGCCTTTTCGACGATACGACCAAGGTCGAATTCGTCATGCAGGATCCGGCACAGCGCATTCCGAACGTGACCACCAACAAGGTCGACATCTCGATCCAGTTCATGACCATGACCGCCCAGCGCTCGCAGCTGATCCACTTCTCCCGGCCCTATTACGTCGAAGGCATCGCCTTGCTGACCCTTCCGAACGCCGAAAACAAGACCTTCGACAAGCTGCTTGCCGGCGGTTCGGCGACACGGATTTCCATCCTGCAGAACGTCGATGCCGAGGCAAATGTGCGAATCGTCCTGCCGGAGGCGCAGGTGATGCAGATAGACACGCAGGCCAACGTGCTGCAGGCACTGGAATCGAAGCGCGTCGACGGCGCCGCCGTCGATCTGTCGACGGTCCGCTGGCTCGCCTCGCGTAATCCGGACAAATACTTCGATGCCGGCAAGAGCTGGTTCTCGATGCTTTACGGCGCCGCACTTCGGCAAGGCGACCTCGACTGGCTGACCTTCGTCAACACGACCTTCACCACCGCCATGTTCGGCCATGAGACGGCGCTCTATGACGCAGCATTCAAGGACTATTTCGGACAGGAGCCGCCGGCGCGCCATCCCGGCTTCCCGGTCATCTGATGCAAGCTGGCGGAAGGGCCGCGCGCTTCCGCCTCCTTCTCGTCGACGGCCCTCGATATCACAGGGACACATGGGCTATACCCTAAACTTCAACCTGATCTGGCGGCATTTCGACAAGCTCTGGGGAGGGCTGCTGCTCAGCCTCGAGCTGGCCGTGATCTCCATCGCGATCGGCATCGTCATCGGGCTGCTTCTGGCGGTCTGGTACGTGTCGGCCGGGCGTGCGGTGCGGACCGTCATCGCCGCCTATGTCGAGTTCATCCGCAACGTGCCGCTGATCCTGCTCGTCTATCTCGTCTTCTACGGCCTGCCGACGGTGGTCGACATCGCCTACAGCGCGCAGACCTCATTCATTGCCACGCTGTCGCTCTATAGCGGCGCTTATCTGGTCGAGGTGTTCCGCTCGGGGCTCGAAGCGGTTCCGCGCGGACAGCTCGACGCCGGCAAGGCGATCGGCCTGACGCCCTGGCAAAGGCTGGTCCATGTGCGCCTGCCGACGATGTTGCGGATAACGCTGCCCGCGCTTTCCAACACGTTCCTATCGCTGTTCAAGGACACGTCCGTTGCCTCGGTCATTTCGGTGCCCGAGCTCACCTACGGCGCCCAGTGGATCAACTTCAACACCTTCCGCATCGTCGAGGTCTATCTTGTAGTGACGGCGATGTACCTCTTGACCGGCTATGCGCTTCTTTATGCGCTTCGGCTTGTCGAGCGCCGGTTCAGGGCGGCGCATTAGGATGCTTGGCCAGATCGCCTATGCCTTGCCTTTCCTGGCCCAGGGTTTTGCCGTGACACTATGGGTGTCGCTGCTGGTCGTGGTGTTGTCGCTCGTCGCCGGCGTGATGATGGGCGTCGGCCTTGTCTATGGCCCGGCTCCGCTGCGCTGGGCGGTGCGGATTTTCAGCGACACCATTCGCGGCATTCCGATCCTGGTGCTCATCTTCTTCGTCTATTACGGCCTGCCTGCCGTCGGCATCCATCTGGAATCCTTCTGGGCAGCCGTGCTGGCACTCACCCTGTTCAAGACGGCGCAGGTCATCGAGTATCTGCGCGGTGCGGTCGGTTCCATACCGAAGGGGCAGTCCGAGGCGGCGATGGCGATCGGGCTGACCTTTCGCCAGCGACTGGCTTACGTCATCTTCCCGCAAGCGTTCAGGCGCTTCCTGCCGCCTTGGATCAATGGCGTCACCGATGCGGTGAAGGGCAGCGCGCTGGTCTCGCTGCTCGGCATCACCGACCTGATGCACGCCATCAACCAGGTCATCGGCCGCACCTACGAGGCGATGCCGCTCTACATCCTCGGTGCGGTCATCTACTTCGTCGTCAATTACGCCCTCTCCCTGGCCAGCCGACGGTTGGAGCGGCGTTTCTCCTTTATCCGGGAATAGCAAGATGTCCATCGCCCCGCCCGCCAATCTGGCGCTTCTCGACATCTCCGACGTTTCCAAATCCTTTGGATCCGTCGAGGTCCTGCGCTCCGTCAGCCTGCAGGTGACACGCGGCGAGGTGGTGACTGTCATCGGACCTTCCGGCAGCGGCAAGACCACGCTGCTGCGCTGCGTCAACTTCCTGGAGAGCTACGACAGCGGCTCCATCCGCATCGACGGCAAGGAGGTCGGCTTCCGCGACACGGGAACACGCCAGCGCCGCAGCGAGCGCGACCTGGCGAAGATGCGCGCCGAAACCGGAATGGTGTTCCAAAGTTTCAATCTGTTTCCGCATCTGACGGCGGCCGGCAACATCATGCTTGGCCTGCGCAAGGTGCGCGGCAAGAGCAGTACCGAAGCACGTGCCATTGCCGAGCACTGGCTCGGCCGGGTCGGACTTGCCCACAAGGCCGACAGCCTGCCGGCCGAGCTTTCCGGCGGCCAGCAGCAGCGCGTCGGCATCGCCCGGGCGGTGGCGATGGAGCCGAAAATCCTACTACTCGACGAGATAACATCCGCGCTCGACCCGGAACTCGTCGGCGAGGTGCTCGAGGTCGTGCGCAGCCTGGCCGAGGACGGCATGACGATGGTGATGGTCACGCACGAGATGGCCTTTGCGCGCGACGCCTCGAGCCGCATCGTCTTCATGGCGGATGGCGGCGTCAGCGCCGCAGGCCCGCCTGCCGAGATTCTGGGCACCGAGATCAACAATGAGCGTCTCCGCAGTTTCCTGGCGCGGTTTCGTGCCTCGCATTTCTGACATCCGGACGGCGAAAGCTGTCGCAAGGAGCCTTTTTCATGACGCCTTACATCCGGCTCGCCGAATTGGGCCTGACGCTGCCCGAGCCGCCGGCGCCGATCGCCAACTTCGTCACACACGCCGAAAGCGGACGGCTGATCTTCCTCTCCGGCCAGGGGCCGTTGCGCGTCGACGGCACGCTTTGCACCGGCAAGGTGGGCGAGGACGTCACTGTTGAAGAGGCCTATAAGCATGCCCGTCTCACCGGCCTGAACCTGCTCGCCGTCATGCACGCCGCGGCAGGCGACCTCGGCCGCATCGTGCGCGTCGTCAAGCTGCTTGGCTTCGTTAACGCGATCCCGACCTTCAGTGACCATCCGAAAGTGGTCAACGGCTGCTCCGATCTTTTCGCCGCTGTCTTTGATAATATCGGCGGGCACGCCCGCTCGGCGATCGGTGTCGGCTCATTGCCGGGCAACATCACTGTCGAAATCGAGGCGGTGGTCGAGATCGCCGCCTGATGTCTACCAAATGGGATCCGCAAAAATGAAAACCTATTCGGCAAACGGCTCCAACACGACAATTCGCGAACGGCTCGGCCTCCGCCCGATCATCAACGTTTCCGGCACGATGACAGCGCTCGGCGCCTCGATCATCGTCCCGGAAGCGATCGCCGCGATGTCGGAGATCGCGTCGCAGTGGGTGGAGATGGATGACCTGCAACGCGCCGCAAGCACGGTCGTCGCGCGCCTCACCGGAGGCGAGGCCGGCTTCGTCACGGCCTGCTGCGCCAGCGGCATCACCATGGCGATTGCCGGCACGATGACCGGCACCAACCTTCTCGCGATCGAGCGGCTGCCCGACGATACGGAGGGCCTCAAGTCCGAGGTCATCGTCCAGCTCGGCCACATCGTCAATTACGGCGCGCCGATCGACCAGTCGATCCGGCTTGCCGGGGCCAGGGCCGTACCGGCCGGCACGGTCAGCGTGACGCAGGACTATCATGTGCGCGAGGCGATCCACGACCGTACCGCGGCAGGCCTCTATGTCGTTGCGCATCACACCGTGCAATACGGCATGCTTTCGCTCGAGGAGTTCTGTGAAATCTGCCATGCCAGGGGCGTCCCGGTGATCGTTGACGCCGCCTCCGAATACGATTTGCGCGGCTTTCTCGCACGCGGCGCCGACATCGTCGTCTATAGCGGGCACAAATTCCTCAGCGGACCGACAAGCGGCATCGTCACCGGGCGCAAGGATCTGGTGCGGGCCGCCTATCTGCAGAATCGTGGCGTTGCGCGGGCGATGAAAATCGGCAAGGAAAGCATCGCCGGCACCATGGCCGCCCTGGAGGCCTGGGAGCGGCGCGACCATGCCGGCATCCGCAAGCGGGAAGAAGTGGCTTTGCATCTGTGGAGAGACGCATTGCAAGGGCTGCCCGGTATCGCCGCGCATGTCATTCCCGATCCGACCGGCAATCCGCTCGACCGCCTGCAGGTGTTTGTTAAGCCCGAAAGCAGGTTCACCGCCGCTGGCCTTGCCTCGGCGCTGGCGGCAGGTTCGCCTCCCGTTATCGTACGCAACCACGAGGTCGAGCGCGGTCACTTCTTCCTCGATCCTTGCAACCTTCATCCTGGCGAGGCGGAGATCGTCGCCGAGCGCCTGCGGGCAGTGTTGAGCGCAAGTGACCGTCCTGCGGATGCCATGAAGTCGGCTCGCAAGGATAGCGCCGGCGCCTTGCGCTGGCCGGATTAGGGAACGATGGCGCCATGCGCCCAAATGCTGCGCAAAGGCATCGCATGCTTGCCGTCGATCCCGAAGTCCGCTAATGCGCGCCTTTGCCGCCGGGAGCAGAAGCTTGGACGATCACCGCGCCGACGTCGCCATCATCATGGGCAGCCAGTCCGACTGGGCGACGATGCGCCACGCCGCCGAAACGCTGGAGGCACTGGGCATCCCGCACAAGCGGCTGATCGTTTCGGCTCATCGCACTCCCGACCGGCTCTATGACTTCGCCAAGGGCGCCAAGGCCGCCGGTTTTCGGGTGATCATCGCCGGCGCCGGCGGTGCGGCGCACCTGCCGGGCATGACGGCGGCGATGACGCCGCTTCCCGTTTTTGGCGTGCCGGTAGAATCGAAGGCGCTTTCCGGACAGGACTCGCTGCTCTCTATCGTGCAGATGCCGGCCGGCATCCCGGTCGGCACGCTGGCCATCGGCAAGGCGGGCGCCACAAATGCCGCCCTTCTGGCCGCGGCCGTGCTGGCGCTGACCGACGAAAAGCTCGCCGCCCGGCTCGATGCTTGGCGCGCCGCCCAGACCGCCAAGGTCGCCGCAGAGCCCACGGACACGCCATGAGCCTGCCTGCCGGATCGACCATCGGCATCATCGGCGGCGGCCAGCTCGGCCGCATGCTGGCCATGGCCGCCGCCCGCCTCGGCTACCGCACGGTCGTGCTGGAGCCGCAGCCGGATTGCCCGGCGGCACAGGTCGCCAACCGGCAGATTGCCGCCGCGTATGACGACACGGCTGCGCTCGCCGAACTGGCGGCAGTCAGCGCCGTCGTCACCTATGAGTTCGAGAACGTGCCGGTCATGGCCGCCAGCGCGCTTGCCGTCACAGTCCCGGTCTATCCGCCGGCAAGCGCGCTGGAAGTGGCGCAGGACCGGGTGGCGGAGAAGAAATTCCTCAACGGCATCGGCATTCCCACGGCAGATTTCTGTCCCGTCGACAATGACGACGAGTTGACGGCGGCGCTGAAAAAGTTCGACGGCAGCGGCATATTGAAGACGCGGCGCATGGGCTATGACGGCAAGGGCCAGCGCGTGTTCCGCAACATGGAAACGGGCGGCTTTGCCGGCACCTGCGAGGCGATGGGCAACGTGCCGTTGATCCTCGAATCCTTCGTCGACTTCGAGCGGGAGTTTTCGGTGATCGCGGCGCGCGGCATGGATGGTTCGCTCGCCGCCTACGATCCGGCAGAAAACGTCCACCGTGACGGCATCCTGCACCGCTCGACCCTGCCGGCCAGGATAGGGTCCGAAACCGCCGCTGCAGCGCAGGCGGCGGCGGCAAAAATACTTGCCGCGCTCGATTATGTCGGTGTCATCGGCATCGAGTTCTTCGTCCTTACCGACGGCGCGCTGCTGGCCAATGAGATCGCGCCGCGCGTCCACAATTCCGGCCACTGGACGGAAGCCGCCTGCATCGTCTCGCAGTTCGAGCAGCACATTCGCGCCGTCGCCGGCCTGCCGCTGGGAAATCCCGGCCGCCATTTCGACTGCGTCATGGAGAACCTGATCGGCGACGATGTCCTGCGCGTCCCAGCCCTGCTCGCCGAGCCTGATCTGATGCTGCATCTCTACGGCAAGGCCGAAGCGCGCCCCGGGCGCAAGATGGGCCATTTTACGCGAATGAGCCGTCACCGTTGACGCTATTGGACGGCGTCGCTCTAATGCCTTCGATAGGGCAGAAACCCACATGTCTGGTTGACACGGGCAAGACTCCTCGTTTATGAGCCACGCACAAGTTGAGAGGCGCGCTTTCCGAGCGCGCCTTAATAATTCGGCCCAAGCGGGCCCAGACCGACGGGCAAGACCATGAAGATCAAGAATTCGCTCAAGGCGCTCAAGGCGCGTCACCGCGACAACCAGCTGGTTCGCCGCAAGGGCCGCGTGTACATCATCAACAAGACCGCTCCGCGCTACAAGGCGCGCCAGGGCTGAGTCTTTTCGCGTGGGGGCGCCTGCCTCCGCGCTTGCATGATTTGCCGGCCTGCCGGCCCTTTCACGCTAAATTCAGTTTGACGATCTGCTGTCCGGGGTTAGATTCCGGTCATGCGGATTCTCTTTGCATTCTTCGCGGCGCTTTTTCTTTTCGGTTCCGCCTCGCTTCCGGCTCAAGCGGACGATGCGGCGGCCCCTCCTGTTGCCACGGCCAGGGAGGCAAGGCTCGACCAGCTGTTTGTCGACCTGAAGCGCGAGCGCAATGAGAAGGCCGCCGAGCGCATCGCCGCGCGCATCTCGCACGAGTGGTCGCAATCCGGCAGCGCCTCGATCGACCTGATGATGCAATGGTCGCAAACGGCGATCGAAGACAAGAAGTTCGACGTGGCACTCGACTTCCTTGACCAGGTGGTGACTTTGCAACCGGCCTTCGCTGAAGGCTGGAACCGGCGCGCCACCGCACATTTCATGATGCATAATTTTGGGAAATCGATGTCGGACATCGACCGCACGCTGCAGCTCGAGCCGCGCCATTTTGGCGCACTGTCCGGCCTGGCGCAGATCATGGCCGTAACCGGCCACAAGCAGTCGGCGCTGGAAGCGTGGCAGCGCGTGCTCAGTATCTACCCGATGATGCGCAGCGCGCAGGATCAGGTCGGCACGCTTTCGGAAGAACTTGCCGGCGAAGGTATTTGATTCCGCTAGTCTAGACTGAAAGTCTGGTGAGACCGTCGCGTCAGCCCAGTTCAAGGGCGTATACCCGGTTTCCTGCTACCGATGTCGCTCCGCAGGTGGCATTGTCAGTGCCGATATGAACCAGCTTCCGCGACGAGTTTTTCCACAAGGGCAGCCGCCGGCAGCTCCCGCGACTTCGCAACGCCCTGCCCGGCCCAAATGGGCAAGAAATCAGCCCGCCTGCTTTCATCCGCTGCCATTGAAAGCGGCAAGACCAGGCTCGCCTGCAACGGAAACGCCAGTGCTGCATCTTCCTCGCCAGCCATCTCCATCACAAACCGGTTGCGCACGACGCGCGCCGGGCGGCCAGTGAAGCTGCGGGTCACCGCCGTGCTCTCGTCAGTGGCCGAGCGCAACGACGCACGATAGACTGGCTGCACATTGGCCTCGGGGCACGCCAGGAATGCCGTGCCGATCTGCACACCGGAGGCACCGAGTGCAAAGCTGGCAGCAATACCGCGACCGTCGAAGATGCCGCCGGCTGCAATTACAGGCACGCGCACGGCATCAACGATCTGCGGCACCAGCGCCATCGTGCCGACTGTGCCGATAGCAAGGTCACCGGTGAATGTGCCGCGATGGCCACCCGCCTCGTATCCCTGAGCGATGATAGCGTCCACCCCCGCAGCCTCAAGCTGCTGCGCTTCTGAGACGGTGGTAGCCGAGCACAAGAGAGCACAGCCGGCCTCTTTCAGCTGCTGCACAATTTTGGCGTCGGGCAGGCCAAAGTGGAAGCTGACCACCTTTGGGCGTAGTTCGAGCACAATGTCGAGGCGCTCTTGATCGAAAGTGGGAAAGGGCTCGCCCGGCTGGGGCACGGGCCCGATGCCGACCTCGTCGTAGTAGCCGTGAAGGCGATCGCGCATGTGTTGAGCCGCCTCATCATCATGGGCTGGCAACGGGTGCGCAAAGAAGTTTACATTAATCGGACGATTGGTAGCGCGCTGTGTCGCCGTGAGTTGCTCCCGAATAGCGGCCCCTGGCAGAATGCCACATCCGAGCGAGCCAAGCGCCCCGGCATTGCTGACTGCCGCCGCGAGGTCCGGCGTGGCGATGCTGCTCATCGGCGCTTGGACAATCGGGTGCTCAATCCCCAGGAGCTTCAGAAGATCGGTGCGAATCCACATTGGATCACCTCCTCTTTTCCTCGAAGAGACTACCTCAACTGACTTCAAGCTCAAGTACGATGGGACCTACGATCTGCTTCAAACCGGGTGCAGTCTGATGCAAACCGCGGAGATGATCCCTAAGTCAGGCCTGAAGCTGATGATGCTGGCTGCCGACATATTCAAGCCGCGCACCGTCCGGTCAGTGAAATCAGCAATCTCGTCGCTTCACCTATCTCGGCACTGCTTGTCGGTGAGCGCGACGTGTGGTTTCCTGTCCAGGATTGGGGTTGTTAGGCATCATGATTGCAGCTTATATCGACGAATTTATAATGTTTTGCGTCGGCCTATGGATGTCGGGCATCGGCTACGGGTTTCTCCAGATGCCAAACCAACCCCAGGCTGGACAACGGGCCTGGTTGGCACGCCTTCCCAGCCATTTCAAATGGATGGGGCCGCTCTTGCTGATAATCTCGATCGTACTCGCCGTCGCCTCGCGGACTTGATTCGGTCGCGGCCAGAACGTCGCTGCGCTCATGGTCTCATAGAGGCAAGGCGTCAGCTTGGTGAATTCGCCGGTGAGCGGCTTAAAGCCCGTCGCGTTTGAAGAGATTCATGCGACGCGCTTTGGATGTTTGTTTTCATCCCAAGATCGCTGCGCATTTTGGGCGACTTGCATTAGCCTCTGGCCTGCACGTCCGACCCGACATAGGCGATGCGCAGCATGTTGGTGGAGCCAGGCGTCCTCAGCGGCACGCCGGCCGTGATGATGACCCGATCGCCCGGCTTGCCGAACCCCTCGTCCAAAGCGATGCGGCAGGCGCGGTCGACCATGTCGTCGAGGTCAATGGCGTCGGGCGAGACCACGCAATGCGTGCCCCACAGAAGCGAGAGCCGCCGCGCCGTGTTGACGATCGGCGACAGCGCGACGATCGGCACCTGCGGCCGCTCGCGCGCAGCGCGCAGGCCGGTCGTGCCCGACGCCGTATAGCTGATGATCGCCGACAGTTTCAGCGTCTCGGCGATTTCGCGGGCGGCGAGCGAGATGGCGTCGGCGCCGGTCGCTTCCGGCTCCGAGCGCTGCGCATTGATGATGCCGGCATAGGTCGGGTCGGTTTCGACCTTGCTGGCGATGCGGTTCATCATCGCCACTGCCTCCACCGGGTAGGCGCCGGCCGCGGACTCGGCCGAGAGCATGATGGCGTCGGCGCCTTCGAACACGGCGATCGAGACGTCCGACACCTCGGCGCGGGTTGGCACCGGCGCGGTGATCATCGATTCCAGCATCTGCGTGGCGATCACCACCGGCTTGCCGGCGCGGCGCGCGGCGCGGGTGATCTGCTTCTGGATGCCGGGCACGGCTTCGAGCGGCATTTCGACGCCGAGATCGCCGCGGGCAACCATCAAGGCATCCGAAAGTTCGATGATCTCGGGCAGCCGGGCGACGGCCTGAGGCTTTTCGATCTTGGCCATGATGAGCGCCCGGCCGCGCGCGATCTTGCGCGCTTCCGCCAAATCCTCCGGACGCTGGACGAATGACAGCGCCACCCAGTCGACGCCGGTGGCCAGCACCGCATCGAGATCCCTGCGGTCCTTTTCGGTCAGCGCGCCGACCGGCAGGTCGGTGTCGGGCAGGCTGACGCCCTTCTTGTCGGAGATGCTGGTGCCGGCGACGACGATGCAGACGATCGCCTTGCCGTCGCTCTTCACCGCCTTCAGCTCGAGCTTGCCGTCGTCGATCAAAAGGCGGTGACCGGCCTCGACCGATCTCAGGATTTCCGGGTGGGGCAGATAGACCCTGGTCGAATTGCCGGGCTCGGGATTGTCGTCGAGCGTGAAGGTCTGGCCGAGTGTCAGCGTCTCTTTGCCGTTGGCAAACTTGCCGACCCGCAGCTTGGGCCCCTGCAGATCGGCGAGAATGCCGATCGGCCGGCCGACCGCTTTCTCGACGGTGCGGATGCGACCGACAAGTGTGCGCATCAATTCATGATCGGTGTGGCTCATATTGATGCGAAAGACGTCGGCGCCGGCTTTGAAGAGCTTCTTCAGCATGTCCTCGGAGGAGGAGGCCGGACCGATAGTGGCGAGTATCTTGACCTTGCGGCTGCGTCTCATTGACTGTTTGTTCCCGGGGCGGCTGGAACGCCCCCCGTTGTGGGGTCATCGGTCAACTGGACCATCCAGCTTGCCTGCTCGCCCGTGTCATATTCCTGGAATCCGGCGCGCTGGAAGCCCCGGGCAACGCAATCGGTAACGCCGGCGATCTTGAACTCTTTTTCGGCCACGCACATGTTGATCGGGCCATCCCAGCGCCCGCCGCGCTCGGCGTCTTCTGCATAAAGATAGTAAAATCTTGATGACAGCGGCCCTTCGATCAGCGTCTTGCAGCTCGATCCCTCGATGTGCCACCAACCTTCGGTGATCCAGCCGGCTTTGGCGCGATAGCCGATGCCGACGCCGACCAGGTTCTGCGTGGCGTTGCAGACACGGAAGTCGGCGCGCGCCGGCGAGGCCGCAACCATGGCGGCGAGGCCCACAGCAAGGGTGAGGAGCGGCATGGCGAAGGCATAGCGCACGCGCGGCCTGCCGGCGGAATCCATCCTGAAATCCCTCAAGAACCACATTCGCATCTCTCAACGCCCCTTTTCGGAAAAGTCCGGGCGCATGTCAACGCGCCCTTTTGCTCAATTCCAATCGATTTAGAAAGGCTTCGGCGCACGATCTTTTGCCTTCCGCCAGATTTCCGCAGAAACCGTGGCCAAACGACGGCATTGCGTAATCATCCCCTTCGTGGAATGACGATACCATCCTCCCCGGAAGCCAGCGAACAGACCATTTCCCGCCGATGACCCGATCCACAGTTTTCGCGCCTTTCGACATCGTCGAGGGCGACCGCAAGCGAGGCATCGTGCTTTTGGCCGATCACGCCCGTCGCGACTTGCCGGAAGAGTATGGCAGCCTCGGCTTGCCGGCGGCGGAATTCGATCGCCATATCGCCTACGACATCGGTGTCGAGACGGTGACGCGCGAACTGGCAGCTTTGCTCGGCGTGCCGGCGGTACTCGCCAATTTTTCGCGACTTCTGATCGATCCCAATCGCGGCGAGGACGATCCGACGCTGATCCGCCAACTCTATGACGGCACCGTCATTTCGGGAAATTATCCACTTGCCTTGAAAGAACGTGAAAGGCGGCTCGACCGCTTCTATCGGCCCTATCACGATGCGGTCGGCGCTATGATCGCCTCGTTGGCACAGGCTTCCGCAAGCGCGCCCTTCATCTTTTCGGTACATTCCTTCACCCCATTCATGCAGGGATTCGTGCGCCCTTGGCATGTTGGTGTCTTGTGGGATCGCGACGACCGGGTGGCGCAACCGCTGATCGAAATGCTTGCCGAGGACAAAAGCCTTATCGTTGGCGACAACGAGCCCTATGACGGCGCATTGCGCGGCGACACCATGTTCAGGCATGCCATAGTCAACGGCTTTGCCCATGCGCTGATCGAAATCCGTCAGGACCTGATCGCCGGTCGGAAGGATGCGGTCGCCTGGGCCGAACGGCTGGCGCCGATCGTTGACGCGATCAACCGCCGTCCCGATATACATCACGTCAAACGATTCGGCTCGCGCACCGGGCCGCTGTAAGGAGGTTTCGATGACGGAACTCAGCGACGCGCAAAAACGCGATTTCGAAGCCGCCGCCTTCCGCCGGCTGGTCGCGCATCTGCGCGAACGCACGGACGTGCAGAACATCGACCTGATGAACCTCGCCGGCTTCTGCCGCAACTGTCTCTCCAACTGGTATCGCGACGCCGCGGAGGCCGAGGGCGTCGATCTCAGCAAGGACCAATCGCGCGAGATCATCTACGGCATGCCCTATGCCGAATGGCAGGCGCTCAACCAGACTGATGCCTCCGATGCCAAGAAGGCGGAGTTCGAGGCAAGAGGCCCCAGGGATCACTAACCGATCGGCTCTCATCAACCTCGAGTTCAAGCGAGTCGCTTTGGCCCAAGCACTTTCAAGAACGAGCGCTTGACCGAGGATTGAATCGATCTAATTTGCCGCGCGAAGCTATTGTGGCACCGGATTCTACACGATGGACACGCTAAAAATCATGCAGACCGCCATTCGTGGACGATGGGCCGTGGCGGCCATCTTCCTCGCCAATGGTTTTCTGACCGGCGCTTGGGCGCCGCAGATCCCGGTGGTCCTGACCCGGCTGGATATCAGCAAATTTACGCTTGGCCTGCTGATCTTGCTGTTCGGCGCCGGCGCGGTCACAGCCATGACTTGGTGCGGCCACCTGATCTCCAGGCATGGTTCGCGCACCGTGCTGCGCTGGTTCGGTCTCATCGGCAGCTTCGGCCTGCTGGTTGTGGCGCTTGCCCCCAACGTACCGCTGGCGGCCATAGCCATGTTCATCTTCGGCGGTTCGATCGGCGGCATGGATGTCGCTATGAACGCCAATGCGGTCGTGGTGGAACGGCGGTTGTCCCGCGCCATCATGTCGTCCTCGCACGGCTTCTGGAGCCTTGGCGGTTTCGCCGGCGGCGCTCTCGGCGGCTTCGCCATCCAGAGCTACGGTCATCTCGCCCATGCGATGGTCGTGACGGCTCTCGCTTTCGCAGTGATTGCAGTGGCAGTCCGCTACCTGATCGCCGAGGATAAGCCTCAGGTGACCAACCATCACAAATTCGCGCTGCCTGGAAATCCGCTGGTCTATCTGGTCGGACTGATGGCGCTGCTGACGATGATCTCCGAGGGTGCGGTGCTCGACTGGGCGGCGCTTTACCTGCAACAGGAACTCGGCACCGACCTTGCCATAGCGGGTTTGGCCTACGCCGCTTTTTCCGGCGTCATGGCCGTCATGCGCTTCGCTGGCGACGGAGTCCGCAACCGTTTCGGTGCCGTGACGACGCTGCGCGTCTCGGCGCTTGTCGCCGCCGCCGGCATGCTGGTGGCCGGGCTGGCGCCCTCGCCCTGGCTCGCCATCTCAGCCTTTGCCTTTTGCGGCTTCGGCATCGCCAATATGGTGCCGATCCTGTTTTCGGCCGGCGGCAACCAGGAAGGCATGACGTCCGGCACCGGCATGAGCGTCGTCACCACCATGGGCTATTCCGGCATTCTGGTGGCGCCGTCGGCAATCGGCTTCATCGCCGAGCATTCAAGCTTCGGTCCGATCTTCGTGGCTTTGTCGGGACTGCTGGTCGTCGTATTTTTGATGGCCGGGCTCGCTCACCGCGCCGAATTCGCGCCCGACCCAGCACCAGCCGAATAGCGTTTCAACTCCTCAAAGAGGAAATCCGCGACACGGCGGATGCGCACGCTGGTGCGCACGTCCCGGTGCATGGCCAGCCATACCGGCAGCGTCGGCAGCGCGAGGGCCGGCAGCAATGTCTCCACCAGCGGATCGCGATTGGCCAGCGGCTCCTGGCCGAAGCCGATGCCGTTTCCCGCCCGCACCGCCTCCCAAAGCACGATTTGGTTGTCGGTCCTGAAGCGGAAGGCATTGCGGGTGAGCGGGACACCAAACTGGGCAAAGCCGCGAACGATCTCATCGCTGCGGTCGAAGCCGATCAGATCGTGGCCGGCAAGATCGCCGGGTTCGCGCGGACGGCCACGCCGGTCGAGATAGGATTTTGCCGCGCAGGCGCGGAGCGGAATGTCTGCCACTTTACGCGCCACCAACTCGTTCTGCGCCGGCTTCACCATGCGGATGGCAATGTCTGCATCGCGGCGCAAGAGATTCTCGACCTGGTTCGACGCGACGATCTCGACCTCGATGCCGGGTTCCTCGGCGCCCAGCCGAGCCGTCATCTCGGGCAGGACATAGGCAGCCACCACCTCGCTGGCGGCAATGCGTACCGTGCCTTCGATCGCCTCGACCGATCCCAGCGCCAATAGCGAAAAGGCGCTTGCCTGCTCGCTCACTGCCCGGCCGCGTTCGTAGAGCGTGCTGCCGGCTTCCGTCAGCGCATAGCCGCGCCGCCCGCGCCGGAACAGGGTGACGCCGAGCGCCTGCTCCAGCTCGGCGATATGGCGGCCGAGCGTCGGCTGGCTTGCAGCCAGCTTGCGCGCGGCAGCGGACAGGCTGCCGGCTTCCGCCACTGTGACGAAACTCTTGATCAGGTTCCAGTCGACTTCCATTCAAAACTGAATATCACGTCGCAAAATTCAGTCAATTTCTATTCGTTTTCGGACGGATCATATTGTGACTGTAACGCAAACACGGAGACGAAAAATGACTAAGATCGCAATTCTGGGTGCCAATGGCCGGCTCGGCCGCGTGGTGGCCAAGGCCTTCATCGACGCTGGCTATGAAGTCCGCGCCATCACCCGCAGCGGTAAGATCGCGGCAGAACTCACAGGCGCCATTGCCGTCGCCGGCGACGGGCTCGATCGCGAAGCGCTTATCCGCGCCACCGAAGGCGTCGACATCATCTTCGACGGCCTCAACCCGATCTACACCGACTGGGGCAAGTGCCTGCCGATGGCCGAGAATGTCATGGCCGCGTGCCGGGCGAACGACGCATTGCACCTCGCTCCGGGCAACGTTTACAATTACGGCTCGCCGATGCCGGAGGTCATCACCGAAGACACGCCGTTCCACCCGACGACCGAAAAGGGCCGCATCCGCGTCGCCATGGAAGACCTCTTTCGCCGCGAGGCCGAAGCGGGTCGAGTGCGCACCATTCTGCTGCGGGCCGGCGATTTCTTCGGCGGCACCGGCAGCGGAGCGTGGTTCGATCTGATCGTCGCCGCCAAGATGGACAAGGGCGTCTATACCGCTCCCGGGCCGGTCGATCTCGTGCATGAATGGGCCTACCTTCCGGACTTGGCCAAGGCGTTCGTCGGGCTAGCCGAGAATCTCGACAAGCTCGGCTCCTACGAAGCGCTGAACTTTCCCGGCCACGCCGTTACCGATCTCGAGATCAAGGCGGCCGCGGAAAAAGCGCTCGGGCGCACGCTGAAACCGACGTCGATGCCGTGGTGGGTGCTGCGCGCTGGCAGCCCGTTCGTGGCAATGTGGCGCGAGATCGTCTCGATGTCCTATCTGCGCTTCGAACCGCACCGGCTGGTCTCGGCAAGGCTGGAAGGCATCATCGGCACGATCCCGCATACGCCCTTGCATAAGGCGGTGGCAGGCGCTCTCGATGATCTCAGTGTCGCCACGATTGACGGCGTTTCGAAAGCTGCCTGAAAACGGAAAGTGGTCACTACCCAGCGGATGATCCGAACCGAAGGCTCGGAAAGGACCAAGCGAAAATCAAATGCTACAGCGCTGCGCCCTCAGAAGGCGCGCAGCGCTGTACGTTGTCGAGCGCACCAACTTCCGGGTCAAATCCTGCCCATCAGCAGCAACACCAGCAGCACGATCAGGATGACGCCGACGATGCCGGAGGGACCATAACCCCAGGAACGCGAATGAGGCCATGCCGGCACCGCGCCGATCAGAATGAGGATCAGAATGATGACGAGAATGGTGCTGAGCGTCATGAGAAATTCCCCGCTTTGAGGTGTCGCATGACAGACAATGCAAAAGGCCGCTGGGTTGTTCCCGGCGGCCTTTTCTTTGCGCGATCAGAATACGCTCGGCACTCCAAGCAAAGTTGGCCTATTCGGCGGCCTTCGGGAAGGCGATCGCCGGCTCGTCAAGCGAGCCCGGTCTTGCGGGCGTCTCGACAGTCGCACCGACTGTCTTGCCGCGCCGGAACACCCGACGGAAGAATGCATAGAAGCGGCTGTTCTTACTGCGCGTGAACACCATCAGCATCGACGGTGTCACCACCAGCGTCAGCAAGGTGGCGAAGGACAGGCCGAAGACGATCGCCGACGACAGCGATATCCACCATTGCGTCGACGGCGCGTTGATCGTCGTCTCGTGATGGAAGATTTCGAGACCGAGGCCGAAAGCGATCGGCAGCACGCCGAGGATCGCCGACACCGCCGTCAGCACGACCGGCCGGGCACGCTCACGGCAGGTCTGCAGCACCGCGTCCATCTTGTCCCAGCCCTCTTCGCGCAGCCGGTCATAAGTGTCGATCAGCACGATGTTGTTGTTCACCACCACGCCGGCGAGCGCGATGACGCCGATGCCCGACATGACGATGCCGAACGCCTCTCCTGTCAAAAGCAATCCGAGGAACACCCCGACCGTCGCCATAACCACGCAGGACAGCACCAGCCAGACGCTGGTGAACTTGTTGAACTGCATCAGAAGCACCAGGAAGATCAGGAAGATCGCGGCACCGAAGGCCTTGCTGAGAAAGGCGCTGGCCTCGGCGCTGTCCTCGTTCGAGCCGGCGAGCTTCCAGCGTATGCCGCTGCCGAGATCCATATCGGCGACCGCCCGGCTGACCTGCTGCTGGACAGAAGCGACTTGCTCGCCGGCGGCGACATTGGCCTGGACAACCACGGTGCGCGCGCCGTCGATGCGGTTGAGGATACCGACGGTCGGCTCGGGCTTGCGCACGACGAAATTCGAGATCGGCACCGAACCTTGCGAAGTCTGCACCCTGAGGTCATCGAGTGTCGACAGCGTGCGCCGGTCCTCGGGCAGCCGCAGCCTGATGTCGACGGCGTCGTCAGCACCGGCTGGCCGGTATTCACTGAGCTTCAGCCCGTTCGTCACCAGTTGCACAACCGTTCCGACCGAGGTCGGGCTGATGCCGTATTGCGCCGCCTTGGCGCGATCGACGTCGAGCGCCCAGTCGACGCCGGGCGGCGGCAGGCCGTCGGAAATGTCGATGACGCCGGGCACCTTGGCAATGCGCGCGGCGACGGCGCGCGCCTTGTCGTCGAGACCTTTCGGGTCGACGGCCGAAAGCCTGATCTGGATCGGCTTGCCGGTGGGCGGGCCGGCCTCGGGCACGCGAACCTCGACGTCGACGCCGGGAATGCCGGCCATGACGCCGCGCAGTTCGTCCAGGATCGCGTTCGCCGATTTGCGCTCGCGCCAGTCGACGAACTCGTACTGGATCACGCCGACCACGTCTTCAGGAATGTCCTGGCCGCCGCCTTGGGTCTTGCCGACACGGGTATAGACCGATTTCACGCCTGGCCAGCCAAGAAGCCGGTTCTCGGCGGTCTTCGTGGCGGCATCCATTTCGGCGAGCGAAAGGTTGCCGCGGGCGTGCACATAGAGCAGGCCGTAGTCAGGCTCGACATTCGGGAAGAACTCGACGCCGGCGCCGTATTTCGAATAGGCAAAGCCGACACCGAACAAAAGGCCGACGGTGAGCAGAAGTACGGTGATGGGAAAGCGAACCGCCTGCTTGACCACGGCCATGTACCAGCCGTCGCGGTTGTCATTCTCGTGATGTGGCGGTGCCTTGGCGAACAGGGCGCCGAGCGCCGGCGCAAAGACCAGCGCATAGAGCATCGAGGCCGAAAGCGTGACGATCAGCGTGATCGGCATGTATTTCATGAAATCGCCGATGATACCCGGCCAGAACAGCAGCGGCGAGAAGGCGGCGATGCGCGTCATCGTCGCGGCGATAACCGGTCCGGCCATGCGCTTGGCGGCAAGTGCGAAGGCCTCTGCCTTAGGCATGCCTTCGCTCATCCGCCGCTCGGCGAATTCGGTGACGATGATGGCGTCGTCGACGAGCATGCCGACCGCCAGGATGAGGCTGAACAGCACGATCATGTTGATCGTGTAGCCCATCATGGCCAACAGCAGAATGCCGATCAGGAAGGACGATGGGATGGCCAGTCCGATCAGCAGCGATGCACGGCCCGAGAGCGCGTAGAGAATGACGATGAACACCAGGATCACGGCGATCATGACGTGATTCTGCAGATCGCCGAGCAACTGGTTGACGAAGACCGATTTGTCCTGCGTGTAGGTGACGTGCATACCTTCCGGCATGGTTTTTATGAAGGCATCGGACACGGCCCTCACCTGGGCGATCGTGTCGATCAGGTTGGAGCCGATGCGCTTCTTCACCTCGATGGCGATCGCCGGCTTGCCGTCGAGACGGGTCACCGTCTCGGCGTCCTTGAAGGTGGAGCGGACGGTGGCGATATCCTTGGCCTGCACCACGGCATTGGGGCCGGCGACGATCGGAAGCGCCGCCACGTCCTCCGGCGTCTCGATCAGCGACGGCACCTTGACCGCGTATTTGCCCTCGGATCCTTCGATGTTGCCGGCGGCGACAAGACTGTTGGAATCACCGACAGCACCGATCAGTTGCTCGAGCTGCAGCCCGTAGGAAGACAGTTTCATCGGATCGATGACGACTTCGACGAGATCGTCGCGGGCGCCCTGCAGCGAGCCCTCCAGCACGCCAGGCACTTCCTCGATGCGGTCGCGCAACTCGCGCGCCGCCGCCGTCAGCATGCGCTCGGGCACTTCGCCCGACAGGGTCACGACAAGGACGGGGAACTCGGAGACGTTGACTTCGGAGACTACAGGCTCCTCGGCAGCCTGCGGCAGGTCGGCCTTGCCATCCTGGACCTTGCTGCGCGTGTCCTGCAACGCCGTCGCCAGATCCGTCTGCGGGTGGAATTCGACCAGCACGTAACCGCCGCCCTGGAAGGCGGCCGAACGCATCTCCTTGAGACCTTTGAGGCTTTTCAGCTTGGCTTCCATCGGCCGCAGCAGAAGGCGTTCCGAATCCTCAGGCGAGATGCCCTGATAGATCAGGCTGACATACATCATGGGAATCGGAACGTCGGGTTCCGCTTCCTTCGGTGTCGACTGATAGGCGACCGCACCCGCAAGGATGAGGAAGACCAGGACCGAAATGGTCAGCCGGGCGTTGTTGATTGCGAGTTTTACGATATCCATGATTACTGCGTCCCGGCCGTCGCTTCGCCCAACAGCTTTTGGATGGTCGCCCGGTCGGCCTCGACCGGCTTGACCACTTCGCCTTCCTTCACCAGTTCCTGGCCGGCGACGATGATGCGCGCATCGGCGGGGATGCCGCCGAGCACTAGGCCGGTTGGCGTGTCGTCGACCAGGTCGATCGGGAAGAACACGACCTTGTCGTCCTTGTCGACGGCGCGAATGCCGAGGTCGCCCTTGTCGCCCAGCGTCACCACGGAGCGCGGCAGAATGACGGCGTCGGTCGGCTGCGCGCTCAGCGCGATCTCGGCGGTCATCCCGGCCGGAATAGTGCCCTCGGGGTTGGGGATTGCGATCTCGACGCGGAAGGTGCGGGTGGCGGACGAGGCGTCGCGGCTGATATAGCGCACGGTGCCCTCGACATTCTGGCCGCTGACCAACCGGACATTCGCCTTGTCGCCGATCTTCAGATAGCCGAGATCGCGTTCGCTGACCTCGCCACGGGCGATCACCGGATCAAGGCTCAGAATGGTCGCCACTTCGCCGCCCTGCATCACGGAACTGCCAAGCTCCACCGGCACTCGGTCGATGACGCCGTCGAAGGGCGCCTTCACTTCGTTCCGGTCAAGCTCGGCTTGCGCCGTCTCCAGCAGAGCCTGCGCCGAGGTCAAATTCGAGCGCGCCGTATCGAGCTGCAGCTTGGGCAGATTGCCGGTTTTCGCCAACCGCAACGCCGCATCGAGTTCGGCCTGACGCTGAACCAGAAGCTGCTTGGCGTTGCTGACCGCCGAAAGCTTTTCCTCGGCTGCCAACATCAGCACGAGGTCGCCGGTCTTGACGCGCTGTCCCTGTTTGACCGGAAGCTTGTCGATGACGCCGGCGACGCGCGTCGCCAGGACCGCGCGCTTATCGGCTTCGGTCAGTCCGGAAATGCGTATGGCGCGCGCATAGGTACGCCTGGGCGGAGTTATGGTCGCGACGGTGCGCAGGGGCGCCTTGGGCTGTCCTGCCTCACTGGGCTTGGCCTTGCTGGCGTCAGCCGCCTTTGGCTGCTCGACCTCCCCCGCGTTGAGCTCGTTGTCGGCGGCCGCGCTGCCGACGGACGAGAACTCGCCCGTCACCATCCATGCAGCGAACCCGACAAGCACAACAATGGCTGCAAGCTTGTGAAACCTGTATTTCGGCATCGTCGTTTTTCCAGTGCGCGGGGTTCGGCCAGGCCGCGTCTTCTAACTCGGGCGCGTCGCCGATATGGGTGCGCGCAAGGCCGTGTTCAACTTGCCGTGATCGGCGAATGAGCTTCTACATCAAAGTTGCACCGCAATATAGTCAGAAAAGTTGATGGGTAATACTTCGCTGGGCAGGATGCGCCCGCCGCCATGAGGCGCGCCGGATCAGCGCAGCCGTTCCGTCTGGCACATGGCGGTCGGCGCAGCGCGGATGCGAAAGCAACCTAGACCGCGACCCTCGGACGAACCCTTGGCTGCATCAACCGTCATCGTTGCCGTGCCTTAGGCTTTCCTCTGCCGCTGGGGAGGCGCTATCGAAACGGCATGGCAGCAGCTGTCAGCATGATGGAAATATTTCATGCAAAGGTCACCTCCTTCGACAAGGGCAGTGTCCGGATGCGCTTGCCTGTCAGCGCGAAGACGGCGTTGGCGAGTGCCGGTGCCGCCGGCGGCGTGCCGACTTCGCCGACGCCGCCCATCTTGTGAAAATTCTCCAGGATAGCGACTTCGAACGCCGGGCACTGGAAGATGCGCATCGCATCGTAGTCGTGAAAATTCGACTGGTCGACCATGCCGTCGGCGAACGTAATCTCCTGACCCATCGCCGCCGACAAGCCATAGACGGCGGCGGAGATGAGCTGCGCCTCGATGATATCAGGATCGAGTGCGGTGCCGACATCGGCGGCGATCCATACCTTCTCAATGCGGATTCCGGACGGCGTGTCGGCGACCTGGACGATCTCGCCGACCCAACTGCTGAAAGACAGCGTGAACGCGATGCCCTTGGCCTTGCCGGCGGGCAGCTCTTCTCCCCATTTCGCCATTTCGGCGACCTTCTCGATCACCTTCACCGCTGCCGGATAGGCAGCCATCAGCTTCTTGCGCAGATCGACCGGGTCGGTTTTCCCGGCGACTGCGATCTCGTCCAGAAATCCTTCATGGAAGAAACCGTTGATCGAACTGCCGACCGATCGCCAGGAGCCGACGGGGATCGAGACGGGTGCGGCGACGCCGGTCACCCGGTAATTCGGGATCGTATAGGGCTGGTTATGGGCTCCGTCGACGATGGACTTGTCGGGCCCGAGCGGCGATATCGAAGGAAACAGCCGGCGCAAGGTGCTGGCTATCAGCGATGGCGAGGCGATTGTCATGTCGACGGCAATCGGCATGCCGTCGTTGCCAAGCCGCGCCTGGAATT
The DNA here is from genome assembly GCF_053848065.1 of Mesorhizobium sp. BHscii. Taxonomy (NCBI): domain Bacteria; kingdom Pseudomonadati; phylum Pseudomonadota; class Alphaproteobacteria; order Hyphomicrobiales; family Phyllobacteriaceae; genus Mesorhizobium; species Mesorhizobium sp. BHscii. The sequence continues at coordinate 166,439 of NZ_JBSPKW010000006.1, forward strand.
TGCCGACAGAAGCCGGCCGGTAGGCGTCGTGGCGCATGTCCTCCTCGCGCGTCCAGATCACCTTGATCGGCCGGCCTGCCGTTTCTTTCGCCATCAGTGCGGCACAGAGCGCATAATCCACCTCGACACGTCGGCCGAAGCCGCCGCCCATGAAGGTGGTGTGGACGTTGACATTGTCCTGCTCGATGCCGACAGCATTGGCGCAAAGCTGCCGCACCAAGGTCGGCGCTTGGTTGCCGCACCAGATGTCGAGGACGCCATCCTTCAACCGCGCCGTGGCGTTCATCGGCTCCATCGTCGAATGTGCCAGATAAGGCACCGCGTAGTCGGCCTCGACGATCTTTTCGCGCGGCGCGTCGGCGAAGGCGGTATTCACGTCGCCATCGTCGCGCATCACCGACCCTTTTGTGCCGAGTGCCCGCTTCAGCGCCTCTGAAATGCCGGCGCTATCCAGCGGATATTCGGGACCGGCCCATTCGGTGTCGATCGCCTCCGCCGCCTTGAACGCCGTCCAGGTGTTTTCGGCGATGATGCCGAAGCCGTGGCCGTAATTCGTGTCGATCGGCACGATTTTAATCACGCCAGGCATTTTCTCGGCCTTGGAGAAATCGGCCTTGACCGGCTTGGCCCAGAAACGCGGGCTCATCTTGACCGTGCCGTACAGCAGGTCCGGCAGCGTCACGTCGATGCCGAAGATCGGCGCCCCGGTCACCTTGGCCAGCATGTCGATGCGTTTTTGCGGTTTGCCGAGCAGTTTCCAGTCGGCTTTGTCCTTGAGCCTGATATCAGCAGGCGGCGCCATTATCGCAGCGGTCGCGGCGACCGCGCCATACGTCATCGACTTGCCCGACGCCTTGTGCAGGATCGAGCCATTGGCCGTTTCCAGATCGGCAGCAGCTATACCGAGCTTTTGCGCGGCTGCTGCAATCAGCATCTGCCGCGCGGCGGCGCCGGCTTGCCGCATCTTGTCGAAACCGTCGCGCGTCGAGGCCGAGCCGCCGGTGCCCTGGAGGGCGAGAAATTTTCCGGCCACGCCCATGCCGGCGCGCACTATTTCCGCCGTCATGCTTTCGTCGAAGAAGGCGAACGGACCGCCCTCTTCCAGGATCGCCGCATTGTAATAGGCGTAGGAGGCCGGGCCGTGCTCGACCTTGACCTGTCCGAGGTCGACATCGAGCTCTTCGGCAACCATGGCGGCAAGCGTCGTCGAAATGCCTTGGCCCATCTCGGCACGCGGCGCGATGATGGTGATCGTGTTGTCGGCGCCGATCTTCACATAGGGGTTGAAGGTCGCTTCGTCAGCGGCGAGATCGCCCTCCAGCGGATTCGGATAGGATTTGCGGTAGTAATAGTAGCCCACGGCGACACCGCCCGCGATGGCAGCCGCGCCGATGAGAAACGTGCGGCGGGCGATCTTTCCGACACCGGCCATGGTCAGATCCCCGCCGTCTTGAGGACGGCCGCTCGTTTGATCGCCGCGCGGATCTTCGGATAGGTGCCGCAGCGGCAGAGATTGCCGCCCATGGCGTGGTCGATGTCGGCCCCGGTCGGCTCGGCAACCTCGTTGAGCAGCGCCACCGCGCTCATGATCTGGCCGGCCTGGCAGTAGCCGCATTGGGCGACCTGCACTTCCAGCCATGCCTGCTGTACCGGATGCAGTCTGCCTTCGGTGCCGATGCCTTCGATCGTGGTGACTGTGCCGGTGACCTCACCGACCGGCAATGAACAGGAGCGCACCGGCTGGCCATCGACATGCACCGTGCAGGCGCCGCAGGCGGCAATGCCGCAGCCGAACTTCGGCCCGGTCTTGCCCATGAGATCGCGCAGCGCCCACAGCAGCGGCATTTCGGGATCGGCATTGATGTCGAATGCCTGCCCATCGACGGTGAGGCGCATGGGGATACCCTTTGTTGTCGTCCGCAGCCCAAGGCGAAAGGCCGGTCGGCCATTTCGTCCGCATACATCTTGACAAATTACGTCATTTTGTCAACAGAGCTTTTGCAGGATAAAGTCGCGCCATGCTCGAGATCGAGAACATCGCCACCAACCCCAAGCGCGCCCGCATTCTGGACAGCGCGATGAAGGTGTTTCTGGCCTATGGTTTCGCTCGCACTACCATGGACGACATTGCGCGTGCCGCCGACATGTCGCGGCCGGCGCTTTATCTCCAGTTCAAGAATAAGACCGACATTTATCGCGCCATCGCGCTGATGCTGCTTTCCCGCTCGCTCGAGCAGGCGAAAACGGCGCTCGCCGGCGAAGAACCATTTGCCGAGCGCACGATGCGGGCCATCGACGAGGCACTGATCTCGATGACGCGGGCCGTCAATGCCTCGCCGCATGGCGCCGAACTCCTTGACATGAAGTCGAGCCTCGCCGATCTGATCGGCTGCTGGCGCGGCCGGTTTGCCGAGCATATCGCCGCAGCGATCCAGAGCGAAGCCGAACGCAATGGCGTCGACCTCACCGCCAAGGGCTTGTCGGTAAAACTGCTCGCCGACATGCTGCTCGACGGGCTGGATGGCATGAAGATGCGTATCAGCGATCCGGACGAGCAGCGGCAGGCGGCGGCCGCGCTGATCAAGGTGATCGATCTGGCCTTGCAAAAAAGCTGACAATCCAAAACGCCTCAGGCTTGGCGACGCGCTGCCTCGGGCTTGTTGCGGGCCGCGAGGAACTCCTTGACCCGCCGGCCCGGTGCCGGACCACGCATCGGCTTGAAGCCGTCGTCGAGCTCGCCTGAGAGATCAAGCGTCGGCCGTTTGCCGACGGCGTCGTAATTCTCCTCCAGCCAATCGCTGGCGGCAGTGCGGCCAAGGTCGCGCAGATAGGTCAGGAACGCCCATTCGGCATTGACCTTGGACGATGCCGACAAATCCTTGAACGCCTCGTCGGCATCGATGCGGTGCATGCGGATGTCGCGGTATTCGCCATGCGGCAACCGGCCGGCGGCGATCAGCTCCTTGACGAAGGCGATCGAACGGAATTCGCGCAGCAGCCCGGCATTGAAAGTGATCTCGTCGATGCGATTCTGGATTTCATTGGCGCTCTTCGGCGTGCCCTCGCGGACCACCGGATTGATCTGCACCAACAGCACGTCCTCAGTGGCAGCCGTCTTGAAGAACGGGAATAGCGCCGGATTGCCGCCATAGCCGCCATCCCAGTAGGGCACGCCCTTGATCTCGACGGCGCGGAACAGCTGCGGCAGGCAAGCCGACGCCATCACCGTGTCGAGGTCGATCTCGCCATCGGAAAAGACGCGCAACTGCCCGGTCTCGACATTGGTCGCGGAGATGAACAGCTCAATCGACTTGCAGGCGCGCACATTGCCGAAATCGATCTCCTGTTCGATCACGTCGCGCAGCGGGTTGAGGCCGAGCGGGTTGGCGACATAAGGCGAAAACACCCGCGACATGGTATCGAAAAAGAGATAGCCCGGCGTATTCTCGATCGACCAGTTGCCCCAGGCCACGTCCCACGGCATGCGCTGTACCGGGCTGAACCGGCCCTTCAGCGCCACCGCGCGCCAGAAATCGTCGAGCTTCTGCCGCGCCCCCTCGACGCCGCCTCGGACGAAGCCGTCGGCCAGCGCCACCGCGTTCATCGCGCCGGCGCTGGTGCCCGAAACCGCCGCGACGTCGAGCCGTCCGTCCTCCAGCAGCTGGTCGAGCACCCCCCAGGAGAAGGCGCCGTGCGAGCCGCCGCCCTGCAGCGCGACGTTGATCTTCTTGGGCTCCTCCACCTTGCCGTTTGTCGTCATGGCGTTGCCCTTGATTTGTCGGCCAGATTTGTTTCGCGCAGCAAATTCACTGGGCGGTCCAGCCGCCGTCGACCGAAATATGCGTGCCGTTGATCTGCGCTGCTGCATCCGAACACAGGAACACCGCGGCAGCGGCAACTTGCTCGACCGTGACGAATGCCTTGGTCGGCTGCTTTTCGAGCATGACCTCGCGGACCACAGTGTCGCGGTCCATCTTGTTCGCCTTCATCTGGTCGGGGATCTGCGCCTCGACCAGCGGCGTCAGCACATAGCCGGGGCAGATGGCGTTGCATGTGATCTTGTCGCGCGCCAGTTCCAAGGCGACGGTCTTGGTCAGCCCCATGATGCCGTGCTTGGCCGAGACATAGGCCGACTTGAACGGCGAGGCGACCAGCCCGTGGGCCGAGGCGATGTTGACGATCCTGCCGCCGCCGGCTTGCTTCATCAGCGGGATCGCGGCGGCGATGGTGTGGAAGGCCGACGACAAATTGATGGCAATGATCGCGTCCCACTTCTCGATCGGAAATTCTTCCACCGGCGCGACATGCTGGATGCCGGCATTGTTGACCAGGATGTCGACCGAGCCGAATGTCTCGGCTGCTTTCACGATCAAAGCTCGGCATTCGGCCGGCTTCGACATGTCTGCCTTGATGTACGCGGTCTTCACCTTGTGATGTTTGGCGATCGCATCGGTGATGGCCTGGTCGTCGGCCGTGTCGGAAAAGGAATTGACGACGATGTTGCACCCTTCCGCTGCGAGCGCATGGGCGATGGCCAGCCCGATGCCCGAGGTGGAACCGGTGACGATGGCGGTTTTTCTGCTGGGCAAGGCGAAATCCTTCAGTGGGGTGCTAACGGAGACATATTGCAGTGCAGCATATATGTCTCATGTGGCGCAAGAACAGCGGCGTGATGCACGCAATGACATGAAATTTTTGTCATGAAGAGGCCATTCTCACCCGAAGTTGTGCGCCTGAACAGGCTGTGTGAGACAGTGTGTCAGCGATCCCCGCAAGCCACTTCGGGGTGCTCGTAAGGTTGCGTTTTGGAATTGGTCATCCGGCTCATGAAAAGGTGGAGAGCTCTCCGCACGGCGAGGGATGGCGGCTCGGACGGATGCCACTCCGGGAAATGACCATCGATTGCCATGCGTGCCAATCCGTAGACAAATGCGCGCGCGGCAAGCACCAGATGATCGAAGTCGGTGTCCGGAGCGAGCCGACCTTGTTGCTGCGCTTGGATCAGCAGGTCGATCATCTTCCGGCGAATGGCTTCATTCTGATCACGAAGACTATCCGACGCGTCGAAATCAATCAGCGTTCGGGAACTGATGATCTGGAAATGCGTGGGATTGCTGATCGCCCATTCCAGATAGCCCTGTCCGATTGCTTCGAAGGCCACAATGGGATCTGCGCTGTCGATTTTGGACTGCGCACTGGCAACGGCCTCGGTCAGCCGGTTCATCGCCTGTTCGGCGACTGCGGTCAGCAATGCTGATTTCGACCGAAAATGGCGGAATGGCGCGCCGGGCGAAACGCCGGCACGCTTTGCGGCCTCGCGCACAGACACATGCTCTGCTCCGCGTTCCTCGATGATCTCCACGGTTGCCGCGATCAAGGCCTCGACCAGATTGCCGTGATGATAGCGCTTGGGATTGGCGGCTTCGCTGGAATCCGTGGTGTTGGTCATGCCCTTCCAGTAGCACGAGGCCGAAATGTAATCACCGATTATTTTCTTGCGCCCCAGCGATTCATATGTAATCAGTGATTACAACATCAACGGAGGTTACCATGCTTCGCATCATCGCAACGACTGCCCTCGCTTTCTCCCTATTGTCGCTCGGGTCTGCCCAGGCCGAAGATCGGCCAACTCTGGAAATCGTCTGGCCGGTGGCCGGTTCGGTCATAGAACTCGGCAATGATCCCGAAAGGGCGATAGGAATCGTGGTCAGGAGCAACTTCACGCTGCTGCCAGCGGGTGAATGCGACGGCGTCAGCCAATGCGGCCACGTGCATATGAAGATCGATCCCGCCGGAGATACCTGCAATATCGCCGGCAAGCCGTACAACAGCATGAACAGCGACTTTGGCGGCGATCTTATCAAGGCTCGTTTCGGCCATTGTCCGGATGCCGCCGGCAAGCACGTGATCGGCGTCCTACTTGCCGATGATCATCACAAGCCCATTCTTGTGGACGGCAAACCCGTTACCGCGCTGGTGACGGTGACGACGAAATAGCGTGGCAGAGATGTTCTGACACGGTCTGCTGATGGGAGATTTCGGCCGGGTTTAGTCCAGCCGGCGATCAGGACATCGTGTCGAGCTTGCGCTGCATGGCGGCGATCTGTTCCTTCAACTCCTGAAGGTCGTCGGGTTTATCCGACGTTTCTTTCCTGGCCGGCTCCGCCGACGCTGCGGAAGAGCCATTCGAGCCTGCAGGTGGGAAGGGCGTGAACAGGCGCATGGCATTCTGGAACATCTCCATGTTGCGGCGCGTCTGCTCTTCCAGCGCCTTGATCGGCGTGGCGATCTTCATCATGTCCAGCGGCGACTTGCCCAACGCACCCTTCATCTGCTCGCGGAAGCGTTCCTGTTCCTTTGCGAAGGCGATCATCGACTGCTCGAGGAAGCTCGGCACGATCATCTGCATCTGGTCGCCGTAAAAGGCGATCAACTGGCGCAGGAACGGAATTGGCAGCATGTTCTGCCCATCCTTGTTCTCCAGTTCAAAGATGATCTGGGTCAGCACCGGATGCGTGATGTCGTCGCCGGTTTTGGCGTCCTGGACGGTGAACTCCTCGCCCTTCTTGACCATTTCGGCAAGGTCCTCGAGCGTCACATAAGTGCTGGTGCCGGTGTTGTAGAGGCGGCGATTGGCATATTTCTTGATGATAATCGGTTCGTCTTTCGCGGCCATCAGCATCCTCCCAGGACACCGGCGCACTTGTGTAAGCTGCCGGTAACGATTGCGCCTCTTCAAGGATATGCGCAAAAGCGTCGCAATTCCAAGTGGTTTGTGCAGTGCGGGATCAATTAATGCTGCATGGCGGGCAGAAAATGCTGCGCAGCAATGGGCGGGCTGTTTCCACCACGAGGCGCAACCTGCTTGCGGCGCATGGCCAGCGTGCCCATTTCCGGTTTGACTTGGACCATTGAAAGGGCAAGAAAAGCCCTGACGATACGATACCTCGAAGTCTGGAGAAGAACATGTCCGCTGCCATCGTTGTCGCCAGTGCGGCGCGCACGCCCGTCGGTTCCTTCAACGGCGCCTTTGCCGCCACCCCGGCGCATGAGCTTGGTGCCGTTGTCATCAAGGAACTGCTGTCTCGTGCCGGTGTCGAGCCGGCGGAGGTCGACGAGGTCATCCTCGGCCAGGTGCTGACCGCGGCTCAGGGCCAGAACCCCGCCCGCCAGGCATCTATCAATGCCGGCCTGCCAAAGGAAACCACCGCCTGGGGCCTCAATCAGGTTTGCGGCTCAGGTCTGCGCGCTATTGCTCTCGGCATGCAGCAGATCGCCACCGGCGATGCCAAGGTGATCGTCGCCGGCGGGCAGGAATCGATGTCGCTGGCCCCGCACGCTCAACACCTGCGTGCCGGCGTCAAGATGGGCGACTACAAGATGATCGACACCATGATCAAGGACGGGCTGTGGGATGCCTTCAATGGCTACCACATGGGCAACACGGCCGAAAACGTCGCGCGCCAGTTCCAGATTACCCGCGAGGACCAGGACCGGCTCGCATTGGCCTCCCAGAACAAGGCAGAGGCCGCGCAGAAGGCCGGCAAATTCAAGGACGAGATCGTGGCTTTCACCGTCAAGGGCAAGAAGGGCGACACCATTGTCGACCAAGACGAATACATCCGCCACGGCGCCACGATCGACGCCATGACGAAGCTAAGACCGGCCTTCGATAAGGAGGGCACCGTGACCGCCGCCAATGCCTCCGGCATCAATGACGGCGCCGCCGCCGTGCTGCTGATGACCGAAGCGGAAGCCGAAAGGCGCGGCATCACGCCGCTGGCGCGCATCGTGTCCTGGGCGACCGCTGGCGTCGATCCGCAGATCATGGGCACCGGGCCTATTCCCGCCTCGCGCAAGGCGCTGGCCAAGGCCGGCTGGTCGGTCGGCGATCTCGACCTGGTCGAGGCCAACGAAGCCTTCGCCGCGCAGGCCTGCGCCGTCAACAAGGACATGGGCTGGGATCCGTCCATCGTCAATGTCAATGGCGGCGCCATCGCCATCGGCCACCCGATCGGCGCCTCCGGTGCCCGAATCTTCAACACGCTGGTCTACGAGATGCGCCGCAGAAGTGCCAGGAAAGGCCTTGCCACGCTGTGCATCGGCGGCGGCATGGGCGTTGCCATGTGCGTGGAAGCGCTGTGAAGTCATATGCGGAGCGTCGTGAAGACAAGGTGAGCGAGCCGTGAAATAGTCGGTGGCGAACGGGGCTCAATCGCCGTTAGAGCGTTCCCGGTTTCGTCGCCCGCCATTCAGGAAAAAAAAGAGGGAGGACATCATGACAAAGATAGCACTCGTCACCGGTGGGTCGCGCGGTATTGGCGCCGCGATTTCGATCGGCCTGAAAACCGCCGGCTACAAGGTTGCCGCGAACTACGCCGGCAATGACGAAGCGGCGCAGAAATTCAAGGCAGAGACCGGCATCCCGGTCTACAAATGGTCCGTCGCCGACTACGATGCTTGCGCTGCCGGCATCAAGCAGGTCGAGGCCGATCTCGGTCCGGTTTCCGTGCTGGTCAACAATGCCGGCATCACCCGCGACGCCATGTTCCACAAGATGACGCGCGAGCAGTGGAAAGAAGTCGTCGACACCAATCTTTCCGGCGTCTTCAACATGACGCACCCGCTGTGGGGCGGCATGCGCGACCGCAAGTTCGGCCGCGTCATCACCATCTCCTCGATCAATGGCCAGAAGGGCCAGACCGGCCAGGTCAATTATTCGGCCTCGAAGGCCGGCGATATCGGCTTCACCAAAGCGCTCGCCCAGGAAGGGGCGCGGGCCGGCATCACCGTCAATGTCATCTGTCCCGGCTATATCGCCACCGAGATGGTCAGGGCGATGGACGAGAAGGTGCTCAACGAGCGCGTTATCCCGCAGATCCCGGTCGGCCGCCTCGGCGAGCCGGAAGAGATCGCACGCTGCGTCGTCTTCCTCGCTTCCGACGATGCCGGCTTCATCACCGGCTCGACCCTAACCGCCAATGGCGGCCAGTATATCACCTGAGGCGTCGGCCCTCGCTGGTAGCTGATGTACCGGGCCGACGCCAACACGGCCAAGACCGAGGGCTGGGAGCCACACAATCGCGGCTGTCAGGCAACAAGCTTCAGCCCTGGTTCGGCTGCAGGCTTGGTCTGGGCGATCGGCTCGCGCGAAGGTGCCGGCAGGCGGGCAAGCGGTGGCACACTGGTCCTCGTGCAGCGACTGCGCCGACGATGGACGCGACGCCGACCTTGTGCCGAAGCGGCACGCAAAGTTAACGGCGGCCGCACAGCCTGTGCAAAACCTGTTCCCCGCCTGTGGATACCCGGTGGAAAACCTGTTCACGACACTACATATTGGGGTGAACAAACCGGGAAACTCCCGCCAGCGCTGATTCGTCGCCGTTTCGTTCCGGCTTTGAGCGGAAGGTTAACTACAAAAGGCTGAAAACATCCCCAAATGGTTAAGGCGCGTTAGGAAAGATCAATAATTTCAAAATGTTGGATGACACCCGCCGACCTGCTGTCGATCGTTCATCGGCAAAGGTTAACGGCGAGTCAGCCCTGCATGAAACGGGCCATTTCGGCGATTCAGCATGTGGTGAGACTCGCCGGCGAAAAATCCAGATGTAGCCGTGAACAAACCCTGAATCCGCGCGAGTCAGCGATTCGTAGCCGATTCGTTCCAGACTCGTTCCAACTGTTAAATCGGAACGCCCTACTGTCTAATCGGAACAGATTATCGAAGCTGAGGGGAGCCTTCGAGCTGCCGTCGGAACATTCCGCTTTCGCTTCGCGCCCGAAATCCCTATGTGTCGCTTGTCACACGCGCCAGCATGGGGCGCGCTCCCGACAACGCGAGGCAGAGAGCCTTATTTCCAGGTCGATGAACATCCAGCCGAAACACACTGAACCGCTGATCCTGTCGGGCCGCGACGTGACCGCCGTGCTCGGGCCGACCAACACCGGTAAGACCCATCTCGCCATCGAGCGCATGGTGGCGCATGAAAGCGGCATTATCGGCCTGCCGCTCCGGCTCCTCGCCCGCGAGGTTTATACACGCGTCTGCGAGAAGGTCGGCGCTCACAAGGTGGCGCTCATCACCGGCGAGGAGAAGATCCAGCCCGACGGCGCCAGATATTCGGTCTGTACGGTGGAAGCCATGCCGCGCGAGACCGACGCCGCGTTCGTTGCCATCGACGAGGTTCAGCTGGCCGGCGATCTCGAGCGCGGCCACATCTTCACCGACCGCATCCTGCATCTGCGCGGCCGCCAGGAGACACTGCTGCTGGGTGCGGCCACCATGCACGGCATCCTCCAGCGTCTGCTGAAGGGCGTGTCGGTGGTGACGCGGCCACGGCTGTCGCATCTCGCCTATGCCGGCTCGAAGAAGCTCACCCGCTTGCCGCGACGTACGGCGATCGTCGCCTTTTCCGCCGACGAGGTTTATGCGATCGCCGAACTGATCCGCCGCCAGCAGGGCGGTGCGGCCGTCGTGCTCGGTGCTCTATCGCCCCGCACCCGCAACGCGCAGGTGGCGCTGTTCCAATCGGGTGATGTCGATTATCTGATCGCCACCGATGCGATCGGCATGGGCCTCAACCTCGATCTCGATCATGTCGCCTTCGCCCAGAACCGCAAATTCGACGGCTACCAGTACCGCAATCTGACGGCGGCCGAACTCGGCCAGATCGCCGGCCGCGCCGGCCGGCACATGCGCGACGGAACCTTCGGCGTCACCGGCCAGGTCGATCCACTGGATGAGGAACTGGTCAAGAAGATTGAAGCGCATGATTTCGACCCGGTGAAGGTGCTGCAATGGCGCACCGCGCGTTTCGATTTCGCCAACCTCGACGCGCTGAAGCGCTCGATCGAGACCAACGCCCCGGTTGAAGGCCTGACGCGCGCGCTGCCGGCGGTGGATGCGCAGGCGCTCGAGCACCTGTCCCGCGACGAGGACATTCGGGCGCTTGCCACCGACGCCAGGCGCGTGGCGCTGTTGTGGGAGGCCTGCGCCCTTCCCGACTACAGGAAGATCGCGCCAGCCCAGCATGCCGACCTGATCGCCTCGATCTATATGGACCTTGCCAGGCATGGCCATGTCGACGAGAACTACATGGCCGAGCAGGTGCGCCGTGCCGACACCACCGAGGGCGACATCGACACGCTGTCGCACCGGATCGCCCAGATCCGCACCTGGACTTTCGTTTCCAACCGGCCCGGCTGGCTGGCCGATCAGGCACACTGGCAGGAAAAGACACGCGAAATCGAAGACAGATTGTCGGATGCGCTGCATGAGCGGTTGACGAAACGCTTCGTAGACCGCAGGACTTCCGTCCTCATGCGGCGCCTTAGAGAAAATACCATGCCTGAAGCCGAAATCAGCCCAACCGGAACCGTCCTCGTCGAAGGCCATCATGTCGGCGAGTTGCAGGGGTTCCGCTTCACCGCCGACCAAAGCGCCGGCGGCGAGGACGCCAAGGCTGTGCGTGCAGCAGCCCAGAAGGCGCTTGCAGCCGAATTCGAGGCGCGGGCCGAACGCTTCGGCGCCTCGGCCAACGGCGACATCGCGCTCGGCTCCGACGGCACGTTGCGCTGGATCGGCGCGCCGATCGGCACGCTGGTAGCAGGCGACGAGCCGCTGAAGCCGCGCCTTGTGCTGCTGGCCGACGAGCAGCTCACCGGACCCGCCCGCGATAAGGTCGCGGCCCGCGCCGAGCGCTTCGTCAATTTCCAGATCGAGTCCCTGCTGAAGCCGCTGGTCGACCTCAAGAACGCCGAGCAGATCACCGGCATCGGCCGTGGCATCGCCTTCCAGCTCGTCGAGCATTTCGGCCTCATCAACCGCCGTGACATCGCCGAGGAGATGAAGTCGCTCGACCAGGAAGGCCGCGCCGCCCTTCGCCGACTCGGCGTGCGCTTCGGCGCCTACCACGTCTTCGTGCCCGCGCTGATCAAGCCCGCCCCGGCTGGACTGGTGACGCTGTTGTGGGCGCTGAGGAGCGACGGCAAGGACAAGCCCGGCTTTGGCGACGTGGTTCACGCGCTGGCCTCCGGCCGCACCTCGGTGGTCATCGATCCCACGTTCGACAAGACCTTCTACAAGCTGGCCGGCTACCGCAATCTCGGCCGTCGCGCGGTGCGCGTCGACATCCTTGAACGGCTGGCCGACCTGATCCGGCCCGCAACCAATTGGAAGCCGGGCCTCGGCCAGCGCCCCGACGGCGCCTATGATGGTCAGTCCTTCATGGTGACGCCGCCGATGATGTCGATCCTCGGCGCCACGGCCGACGACATGGAAGAGATTTTGAAAGGCCTCGGCTACCGGGCAGAGCCGAAGCCGGCGGTCGAGGTGAGGGCGCGGCTCGAGGCACAGGACAATGCCGCGCGCGAAGCCGCCGCGGCCAAGCAGGCGGCGGAAGAACAAGCCGAGCAGGCCAAGGCAGCCGAAGCCGCGATTGCGGACGCAGCCGCCGAGGCGCCGGCCGGGAGTTCTGAGCCGGATGCAGTGGCAAAAGCCACGGCCGAAGCCCCTGCGGAACCCTCCACCGAAGGTGAAGCGGAGCCTGTCGCGAAAGCTCAGCGGGAAACTCCGGCTGAGGTCACGGAAGAGGAGCTGCCTGCAGCCGAAGCCGCAGCCGAAGCGCCTCCGGTATCAGCGGCTCAGCCAGAGGCAGAACTCGAAACCGCCGAGGTTGAAGTCGCATCGGCGGAGCCGGCCTCCGAAGCCTCGCCTGCAACGGAAGCAGTGTCGGCCGAACCTGCCGCGACGGCGGAAGCCGCCACCGGCGAGGCTGCTCCCCAGGCCGAGAAAGAAGCCGAGGAACCAAAGCCCATTCTGTTGTGGCGGCAGGGCCGCTTCGACCAGCGCCCGCGCCACCGCCACCATGACAACCGGCCCCGTGATAGGGACAATCGCCCGCGCAACGGGCAAGCCGCGCGCGATGGCCGTGGCGACGCACCGGCAGATGCCACCGGCGGACAACCGGTCGGCGCTCCAGGCAGCCGGCCCGCCCATGAAGGACGCCGCGAAGGCGCCGGCAAACCGCGCTTCGACCGCAGCAAGTTCAAGCCCAAGCCCCAGGGCGAGACGGGAGAGCGGCGCGACGGCAAGCCGCAGGGCGAGCGTTCCGATCGTCGCGAAAGCCGGCCCGACTGGAAGGGCGGCAGGCCGGAGGGCAAGGGTGGCGCGCCCGGTGGAAAGCCCGCGTTCCAGACGAAGCCGCGCGAGGAGCGTCCCGTGCGCTTCGACCCGGATTCCCCCTTCGCCAAGCTCGCCGCGTTGCGCGACCAGCTGAAGAAGTAGGTTCGCTCGCTCCGATGGTCGCTGATGCCCGCCAGCGCATCGACAAATGGCTGTTCTTTTCGCGTGCGGTGAAATCGCGCTCGCTTGCCGCGAAGCTGGTGGTGGCCGGACGCGTCCGCATCAATCGCGACAAAGCAGCGCAGGCCTCCGATCTGGTCCGCGCCGGCGACGTCCTGACCATCACTCTCGAGCGGCGCATCTTCGTCTGGAAGGTGCTCGGCACGGGAAGCCGGCGCGGCCCCGCAGAGGAAGCGCGCTTGCTCTATGAGGATATGTCGCCACCGCCGGTGCCAAAAGGCGAGGCCGTTCCCGATGCGATTCCCGCACTGCGCGATGCCGGCAGCGGCCGCCCCACCAAGAAGGAACGCCGGGAGACCGACCGGCTGCTCGGCGATGACTGACGCATAACTGGCTTTCGAGCATGGCCCGTCTGGAATTCCATTCCGGAAACGCCGGTATCGCGCGCAATGGCTGCTCTTGCAAGCGGCGGGCAAAGACGTTACCTCACCAAAAAAGCCTATCGCATTGGGGAACACGATGCGTGAATTCAAAGCGTTAGAGCGTGCATTTGTGCGTCCGATTGGACGCACCTCGCTCTGATAAAACGTGACGTCCCGGAGCCGACTGATGACCTATGTCGTGACCGATAACTGCATAAAATGCAAATACATGGACTGCATCGAGGTCTGTCCGGTCGACTGTTTCTATGAGGGGGAGAACATGCTCGTCATCCATCCCGACGAGTGCATCGACTGTGGCGTCTGCGAGCCGGAATGCCCGGCCGACGCGATCAAGCCTGACACCGAGCCGGGGCTCGACAAATGGCTGCAGATCAACACCGAATATGCCGATAAATGGCCCAACATCACCGCCAAGAAGGAGCCTCCGGCCGACGCCAAATCCTTCGATGGCGAGGCCGGCAAGTTCGAGAAGTATTTCTCCCCCGAGCCCGGCGAGGGCGACTAGCGCCTGACTCCGAAAATCGGAATCGATTTTCGAAAAGTATCATGCGCAAGATCAAAACTGTCACAGCGTCCCGTGCACGTCCAAAACGGGCGCGTGGCGCTGTAACGGCGACGCCGATTTGATCGTCATAACGCGGCGTAATAGGCACCGCACATTAACTGCCCTGATAGGCGGAGATCGCGCTTGACCTTCGCGCGTGCAGCAAAGCCTTGATTCTTCCGACTTTTTGTGCTACATCAGCCAAACATGCCGGTGACACAACGTCGATTTATGGCGCAAACGCCCCAAATCACTGAAAGGTGAATTTCTCAATCCGGACCAGAGTGATCTGGGGCAGGCAGTCGCAATTATGCGGCTTGCTGACCTCGGCTATTCCGGTGGTTTCGTAGTTGTGCGGCTAACGATCGGTTACCCGATCGCGCGAGTTCGGCCGGCAGAATGCCGGTACCACACCAAGGAGTTCATGGCGTAATGGCAACAATCACCCCGCAGAAGAAGTCCAGCGCAGCGCGTCACGGTTTTAAGACCGGCGAGTACATCGTCTATCCGGCGCATGGCGTCGGCCAGATCGTCTCGATCGACGAGCAGGAAGTTGCGGGCCACAAGCTGGAACTGTTCGTCATCGACTTCCAGAAGGACAAGATGCGTCTGAAGGTTCCGGTTGCCAAGGCGACCTCCATCGGCATGCGCAAGCTGTCGGAAGAGGATTATGTCGATCGCGCGCTGAAGGTCGTGCAGGGCCGCGCCCGCGTCAAGCGCACCATGTGGTCGCGCCGGGCTCAGGAATATGATGCGAAGATCAATTCCGGCGATCTGATCTCGATCTCGGAAGTGGTGCGCGACCTCTACCGCGCCGACAACCAGCCGGAGCAGTCCTATTCCGAGCGCCAGCTTTATGAGGCGGCACTCGACCGCATGGCGCGCGAGATCGCGGCCGTCAACCGCATGTCGGAAACCGAAGCGGTGCGCCTCATCGAGGTGAACCTCAACAAGGGTCCGAAGCGCGGCGCCAAGGCCGACAACGAAGAAGCCGAGCAGGAAGAAGCTGCCTGAGCGCTTCTCGCCTTCGAATTGGAAAAACCCGGCCTCGCGCCGGGTTTTTCTTTGTATGCATGTCGCTATCCCAAAACCGCTGCGAACTTTTGGGCGACATGCATTAACCTTCGCCTCCTCCTTCCTTCTCTGCCTCCTGCTTCAGCGTCGCGATGAACCGCCTGGTTCGCTGGCGCTCCGGATTGCTGAACAGGACCGCGGCGGGGCCTTTCTCGACGACGCTGCCGGCGTCGAGGAACACCACCTCCTGCGCGATCTTCGATGCGAGGCGCAGGTCGTGCGTCGCGATCACCATGGTGGTCCCCTCGCGGGCGAGCTGGCTGAGCACGTCGACCACCTCCTGCGCCAGTTCCGGATCGAGCGCCGAGGTCGGCTCGTCGCACAACAGCACTTTCGGCGATGGCGCCAGCGCCCTGGCGATCGCAACGCGTTGCTGCTGGCCGCCCGACAGCGTCGCCGGCCAGGCATCGGTCTTATGCGCCATCCCGACCTTTTCGAGCAGAGCGAGCCCCCGCTCGCGCGCCCTCGCCGTCGGCCATTTCAGCACCGTCACCAGCCCCTCCATGACATTCTCGATCGCGGTGCGGTGTGGGAACAGCTGGAAATTCTGGAACACCATGCCCGTCTGCAGCCGCAGGCGCCGGATGGCCGTTGCGGAAACCTTGCCGCCAGGGTGGAATTCGAGCGCGTCGTCGCCGATGCGCACCGTGCCCGAAGTCGGGATCTCAAGCAGGTTGATGCAGCGCAGAAGCGTGCTTTTCCCGCCGCCCGAGGGACCGACAAGGGCTGTGACGCTGCCTTCCTCGATGGTGACGGTCACGCCCTTCAGCACGAGGTTGTCGCCGAAGCGCTTCTCGATGTCGGTGAGGCCGATCATGAACGCGCCTCCAGGAAGCCGCCATAGCGGTTAAGCCGCTTTTCCAAGCGCGTCTGCAATGCCGACAGCACCGAGCTCAGCGCCAGATACAGGGCCGCCGCCTCGATATAGAGGATCAGCGGCTCATAGGTGGTGGCGACGATCCGCTGCGCCGCCTGGAACATTTCCGGCACGGTGATGGCGGCGGCCAGCGATGTATCCTTGACCAGCGAGATGAAGGTGTTGGACAGCGGCGGCACCGCGACGCGGCCGGCCTGCGGCAGTATGGTGCGCCGCATCGCCTGGCTCCAGGTCATGCCGATCGAGTAGGCCGCCTCCCACTGCCCCTTGGGCACTGAGCCTATGACGGCGCGGATGATTTCCGACGTATAGGCGCCGATGTTGAGCGTGAAGCCGATCAACGCGGCTGAAAAAGCGTCGAGCAGGATGCCGACCGAGGGCAGGCCGTAGAAGATCAGGAAGAGCTGCACCAGAAGTGGCGTGCCACGGAAGATCCAGACGTAGAAGCGGACCACGGCGACCAGCGGCTTCGGGCCGAACAGCCGGACAAGCGCCGCAACCAGCCCTACGAAGAGACCGAATGCGAACGACAGGAGCGTTAGCGGAACGGTGAAGATCAGCGCGGCCCATAGCAGCGTCGGCAATGAGTCCAGCATCAATTGCAGCCAGTGCGGCACGAAAACCCTCCTTGCGAGATTGCCGCCCAAAAAAAGCGGCCCGGCAGCATCGAGGCGCGACCATACGATCGTCATATCACGCGAAAAGCGGCGGCCGTCAAAGACGGCTCGCCGCGATGCTTGCCATGCGGGCCGGCAACCAACCCGCTCCGTGCGATGCGCTTACTTCGAAACGTCCTGGCCGAAATAGGTGTCGGCGATCTTCTGGTAGGTGCCGTCGGCCTTGATGTCGGCCAGTGCCTGATTGATGGCGGCGACCAGTTCCGGATCGCCCTTGCGCACGATGACGCCGGAATAGTCGGCGTTTTCTTCCTGCGCGGCGATCTTCACATTGGCGTCGGGCTTTTGCTTCTTGAAATCGAGGAAGGACAGGCTGTCGTTGATGGTGGCGTCGGCGCGGCCGGTAAGAAGCAGCTGGATCGATTGGTCGAAACCATCGGTGCCGACGAGCTCGGCGCCGTTCGTTTCGGCGAGTTTGCCGAAATTCGAAGTCAGCGACTGCGCCGCCTTCTTGCCCTTAAGGTCGGCAAAGCTCTTGATATCGGTATTGTCGCCGCGCACGATCAGCACCGCTTTGGAAGCGATGTAGGGATCGGAGAAATCATACTTGGCCTTGCGCGCCTCGGTGATGCCGACCTGATTGATGACGGCGTCATAACGCTTGGCGTCGAGGCCGGCGATCAGTCCGTCCCATTTGCCTTCGAGGAATTCGGCCTTGACGCCGAGGCGCTCGGCAATCGCCTGGGCTATCTCGACGTCGAAGCCGACCAATGCACCCGAGGCATCATGATAGGTGAAGGGGGCATAGGTGCCTTCGGTGCCGACCTTAAGGACGCCGACCTGCTTGATCTGATCGAGATTTGCGCCGGCATGGCCTGATGTGACGGCCAAAACCTGCAGTGTTCCGGCGACGATAAGCGATTTGAGCCATTTCATTTTTCTGTGATCCCGTCCTTGGCCGGCGTCCGGCGCATTTGTTGAGCGCCGGAAACTGACAGATGCAGGCTGGCGAAATAAGGAACCGGATTTCAAAAATTAGACGCTTTTGAAACCCAATTCTCAAAACGACATCGAGTCACGCCAACCGACCGCGTAGCGACCGCCGCAACGAGCTTTCGCCAGTGCAATCCACGCGACATCAACGGCGGAACCATTCACCCGCATGGCACGTTCTTGGCTGTTGTAGGGCGCGGCGTCGCCAATTCAACCCGATGCCAGCTCAGGGTCGAGCGATCGCACCGCAACGCCCGGAACAGGGAGCGTGGCATGATGGAAGATATGGCAGGGCGAACCATGGTCCGCGCGGCGATGAAAGCCCCCTATCTCGAGCGCGACGAGGAGCATCTTCTCGCGCTGCGCTGGAAGCAAGAGAACGACCAGCAGGCGCTGCACCAAATCGCCATGGCGCATATGCGGCTGGTCATTTCCATGGCCTCGAAATTCCGCCACTACGGTCTGCCGCTCGGCGACCTGGTCCAGGAGGGCCATGTCGGCCTGCTGGAGGCAGCGGCCCGTTTCGAACCGGAGCGCGAGGTGCGGTTTTCGACCTATGCGACGTGGTGGATCCGCGCCTCGATGCAGGACTATATCCTGCGCAACTGGTCGATCGTGCGTGGCGGCACCAGTTCGGCGCAAAAGGCGCTGTTCTTCAATTTGCGGCGCCTGCGCGCCCGCTTGGCGAACGGCGCCGAGCCGATCTCGAATACCTCGCTCTACCGAGAGGTGTCGGTGGCGCTCGGCGTCCCGGAGGCCGACGTGGCGATGATGGACTCCCGCCTTTCGGCACCGGATAGCTCGCTCAACCAGCCGCTCGCCGACGATGCGGGCGCCACCGAGCGAATGGATTTCCTGGTTTCTGACGATCCTTTGCCGGACGAGGTCGTAGGCGACACAATCGATGTCGAACGCCGCTCTGTCTGGCTGAAAACGGCGCTCGGCGCGCTCAATGCCCGCGAGCTCAGGATCATTGAGGAGCGCCGGCTGAGCGACGAGGGCGCGACGCTCGAAGCCCTCGGCGAGGCGCTCGGCATCTCCAAGGAGCGCGTCCGCCAGATCGAGGCACGCGCCATGGAAAAGCTCAAGATAGCGCTGGTGAAGCAAAACCCCGAGTTTCTGGCGACAGCCGCCTGAATCTTATTTGTCGGTGATGATCTTGACCTTGTCGCCGGCGGACACTGCTGCACCGGGCGACATCGCGTTGAGCACCCTGAACAGGTCCAGCTTGCGATCGACGCCGACCATCTGCGCGGCGAGCGACCCCATGGTCTGTCCGGGCCGCACCGTGACAACGCGGATATGCAGCGGCTTCAGCGCCGCTTTCTCGGTTGCGCTCAAGATACGGAAGGAGCCGCTGACCGAGCGCGCCACGGCATCCAGCGAGGTGCTTGCGGAAGGTGCTGCGGTCAACAGCCGGTAGACCTGACCGCCGGCGCGGATCACCGCGATGTCGAACTGCCAGCCCTCGGCGCTGGCATGCGCCGTCGCCGCCTCGTTGCCATTGATCGTTTCCTGGCGCACGCTGCTTTCGTCCAGACCGGCCACCCAGCCACTGCGGATGTAGTCGGTCAGCGAGCGGCTCTTGTCGATCGAAACGCCGTCGAAGCGGATCGCTATGTCGCCTGGCCCGGTTGCCGTCACCGCCGCGGCCGAGTTGTCGATGATGAAGCCATCGGGCACCGAGAACGACACGCCGAGCCCTGGATGCAGGAAGGTTTCGCCACGCACATAGCCCTCCTCCGGTGTGTCGCCGTAGAGCAGGCCGTCTATACCGGCGAGGAAGGCGTCGCGGTCGCGCGTGCCGACGCCGGGCGCACCGAACTGGCGGGCATGACGCTGCGCCAGATCGATGCGTTGCGGAGTGTTGGGATGCGTCGCCAGGAAGTCGAGGCTGGCGTCGGTGGCGCCGCTGATAGAGCGGAAATCGGTGTAGGCCGACATGGACTGCAGGAAGCGGCCGGCGGCAAAGGGATCGAAGCCCGCCTCGCCGATCGACTTGATGCCGATGCCGTCGGCCTCAAGCTCCTGATTGCGCGAGAACTGGGCAAGCCGCAGCTTGCCGCGGATCAGTGCCGCCTTGGCGGTCGGGCTGTCGCCGAGCACATCCGAGACGACCTTGGTTGCAAACCCCTCCTCAGCCTCGAGCTGCTGGCGCTGCAAGCCGTGGTTTGCAGTGACGTGGCCCATCTCATGCGCGATGACCGCGGCGAGCTCGGCCGAATCGTTGGCCAGCGCCAACAGGCCGCGCGTGATGTAGAGATAGCCGCCCGGCAGCGCGAAAGCATTGACGTTGGGCGAATTGAGGATGGTGATGCGGTAGGTCTGGGTCGGGTTGGCGGACACCACGGTCAGGCTGCCGACGACCTTGGCGACCATGCGTTCGAGCTTGGGATCGGAATACTCGCCGCCATAGGTGGCGAGGATGCGCGGGTGCTGCGCCTTCGCCATTTCGGCGAGCTTGCTGTTGGCGGCGACATTGTCGACCGTGATCGGTTTGTTGGAAGGCTGGAAGCCGGATTCCTGAACGTCCGGAGGCGTGAACATCTGGCAGCTTGCCAGCGCCATGGCAAAGCCGGCCAGCGCGAGGAAGCGCGCCAGCGGTTTCCTTCTCACTCTGTCGGTGCCGGTCGGCAGAACAGCTTCCTTTCGGGTCTCAGCACATGGCCCCGAAAATCGGGCATCGATTTTCAGAAAGGATCATACGCACAATCAACTGCCACAGCGTCCTTCGCGCCCACAAGCACGCATGACACCGAAGTGGCAAATCACAACCTATGCCGGACCAGTATCGGAGGACCTAGCCACACTACTTTGACCATGGCAAGCAAGCACCACATCGCCTGAAGCCGGTTTGGCCGTAAATTATGTCCGCTTCCGGGCAACATCTCGTGATCCCGCGCCAAACGGACCTGCACCGATATAGTGCCGGAAGGCTTCCGGTCCAGCCTTGGTAAAAAAATCGGCGACAGTCCCGGTTGCGGCAACCGTGGCATTGTCCAGGAACACCATGTCCTGGCCGATACGGTGGGCGTCCTCCGGCTGATGCGTGACGAACAGCACCGTCATGCGCCGCTCTGCATGAACGTCGGCTACCAGATCGAGCATGTCGTCGCGCAAGGCCGGTCCGAGCGAGGCGAACGGTTCGTCGAGCAAGAGCACCGGCCGGTCGCGCACCAGGACGCGCGCGAGCGCGACGCGTTGCCGCTCGCCACCGGAGAGTTCGCGCGGCAGGGCCTGTTGCTTGCCGGCAAGGCCGACGCGCTTGAGCGCCGCGGCGACCGCAGCGTGGTCGGCCTCGGTCAGCCTGAGCGACGGTGAGCGGCCAAGGCCGACATTTCGTTCGACCGAAAGATGGGCAAAGAGATTGTTTTCCTGGAAAACCATCGACACCGGCCGCGCCGAAGGCGGTTTGGCGCCGAAATCGGCGCCGCCGATCAGCACGCGGCCCGATCGCGGCGTCTCGAAGCCGGCCACCAGATTGAGCAGTGTCGATTTTCCCGAACCGCTCGGCCCCATGATGGCGGTGATCTTCGAGGCGGCGAACTCGACATCGAATAAAAACGGCGCTTCGCCATAGCTGAACGAGACCTTTTCCAGCCGCACAGCCGTACCGCTTTCGCTGTTGAGCGTCATGATTTTTCTCCCCGTCCCAGCCAGTCCGCGGCCAGGACAAGTGCGAGACAGAGCAGGCCAAGCAGCAATGCCAGGCCTGCCGCGTCCATGGTGCGGTAGCTGCCCATGCGCGACAGCAAGAGATAAGGCAGCGTCTGCAGGGAGTCGCTGCCGAACAGGGCAATGACGCCGAGATCGCCGAGCGACAAAGCCATCGCGAACGCGAAACCGGTGGCGAGCGGCCGCCGCAGCGACGGCCAGTCGACCAGCCGGAACCGGTCCCAGCCCGAAATGCCAAGCAGTAAACAGAGCCGTTCGTGGCGTTCGCTCGCCGCATCATAGCCGGGGCGAATGGCGCGGATGGCAAACGGCATCGCCATCACCGCGTTGACGGCGACGACCATGACAGGAGCGATGGCAAAGACATCGCTGAAAGTACGCAGGAGAAGGAACCAGCCGGCGCCGATTACGATGGGCGGCACGACGAGGACGAGGCCGGCGCCGGTATCGGTGGCGTATTCGAGCAGCGCCTTGGCCTCGACGCGACGCCTCAAGGCCAGCGCCCGTCGTGCCATGACGAGCGACAGCGACAGGGCCACTGAAAGCAGCGCCGCCAGCAAGGCGAGCACGGCGCTGGTCAGCGTTGCCTGCCGAACCGCGCGCTCGGCCGCCAGCCGGCCGAGATCGGCGCCAAGGCCTGACGTCACCGTGGCCGCCATCGGCCCGGCGACGAACAGCAATGCCAGAACGATCAATGCTGCGTTCAGCACGGTCTCGGCCGTACCAGCCGAAAGAGACCGGGGCGGTGCCACCGGCAGGTTGGCGTCGCCGACGGTGTTGGCGCCAAGCCGCATCAATGCAAGCACCACGATGAAGGTCAGCGCGATCTGCAGCAGTGTCAGCGTCACCGCGCGGGCAGGATCGAAATCGAAACGCAGCGCTTGATAGATGGCGACCTCCAGTGTCGTCGCGCCCGGCCCGCCGCCCAGCGTGAGCACGATGGTAAAGGATGTGATGCAGAGCATGAAGACAAGCCCGGCGACCCCTGGCAATGCCGCACGCAGCGTCGGCCATTCAATCAACCGGAATGCGGGTCTGGCGCCCATGCCGAGCTGGCTCGCCAGCCGCCACTGGTCGGCCGGCACCGTCGCCAGCGCCTCGAGGAACAGCCGCGTCGCCAGCGGCAGATTGAAGAAGACATGGGCTACGAGGATGCCGGACAGGCCGTATATGCCCGGCCAGCCCTGACCGCCAATCGCGGTGAGCACGCCGGCGAAATAGCCGGCACGGCCATAGAGAGCCAGAATGCCGAGTGCGGCGACGATGGCCGGCAGCGCAAGCGGCACGGCGAAAAGCTGCAGGATCAAGGCACGACCAAAGAAGCGCGGATGCCGCGACAGCGCCCGCGCAACGAACAGCGCCGGCACGACGGAAAGCAGTGTCGACAGCAAAGCCTGCCACAGCGTGAAACGGGCGACACGGAAGAGGTAGGAATCGAAAGTCGACGCGGCGCCGGTCGGGTTGCGTGTAGCTTCAAGGATGAGCCCGGCGAACGCTGCGCCGATCAGCAGCGCAACAGCGGCAAGCGCGATGGTGCCGGCGGTGACGCGGGGATCGGCAGGATATCCGATATGCATGCCGCCCTGCCTGGTTCAACGATCGTCGAAGCAGAAAATATGGCTGAGGCCGAGTTCCCGCCCACGCCCCTCTGTGCTGCCGGACATCTCCCCCTCAAGGGGGGAGATTGGCAGCTTTACCCTCGCCTCAATCTTTCGACTGTTGCGATTGGCGAAAGCGGAAGTGACATCCGATCTCCCCCCTTGAGGGGGAGATGTCCGGCAGGACAGAGGGGGGCGCCGTAGAGTGATCATCTTTCAATCACAAGCTACTTGCTCATCACCGACAGCCACTCGTCGACCCAGGCCTTGCGGTTGGCGGCGACCTCTTCGGGGCTGAACAGCAAAGTCTTGGTCGGCTTGACGAGCTTGTCGAAGGCCGGATTGAGCGGCTTGTCAGTTTTGCCGGCAGGAAACATCCAGTTGGTCTCGGGGATGACATCCTGAAATTTCGGCCCGGTCATAAAAGTCAAGAACTGTTTCGCCAACGGGTTCTTCGCACCCGTGGTGGTTATGCCGGCAACCTCGATCTGCAGATATTCGCCCTCCTCGAAGGACGCCGCCTGATAGCGTTCGGTGTTTTCGGCGACCATGTGATAGGCCGGCGACGTGGTATAGGACAGCACCATCGGCGCCTCACCCTTGGTGAACAGGCCATAGGCCTCGCTCCAGCCCGGCGTCACGGTGAGCACCTTTGCCTTAAGCTTGGCCCAGGCTTCCGGCGCCTTGTCGCCATAGACCGACCTCACCCACAACAGCAGGCCGAGACCGGGCGTCGAGGTGCGCGGATCCTGGATAACGATCTTCTCATCGGCATTGCCCTCGACCAATTCCTTCAGGCTCTTCGGCGGGGTCTTTAGCTTTTCGGTGTCGTAGACGACGGCGAAATAGCCATAGTCGAACGGCACGAAAATATTGTCGCTCCAGCCACCCGGCACATTGACGTCGATGACGACGCCATGCGGCGAAAACAGGCCGGTGGCCTTGGCTTCGGCCGTCAGATTGGTGTCCAGGCCAAGCACGATGTCGGCCTTGGTTGCGGCGCCTTCCAGCTTGACGCGGTTGAGCAGGGCGACGCCGTCGGCGACCGCGACGAATTCGAGAGTACAGCCGCATTCGGCCTCGAAGGCCTTCTTCACCGCGGGGCCTGGACCCCAGTCGGCGGTGAAGCTCTCATAGGTATAGACGGTGAGTTTTTCCTGCGCGGATGCCGGCCCGATGCCGGCGAGAACGGCCGCTGCAAGCAGCATTGCCGAAACAAGAGTGTATAAAAACGTGCGCATCGGCGCCTCCTTCGTTCACGTTGAAAGGAATTGAGGCGTCGGGCTGTCCGAAACGTCTAATCCCTCCGCCGGTACAAACCGGATCAGGTTCAGCGGGTTGGCATGGTTGCCTCTCAGCTGGTCCGCGAAAATCGCGTCCAGCACCCCGTTAGAGCGTTTCGACACATAGGCCCGGCCCAGGTGTGGCGCAAGCGGAAGTTTGCCGGGCATCCGGAACGCGGCCTTCCGTTTCGCAAGCAGGGCTGGTAAGGGCCACGCATATGAGCAAATTCACCATCCTGCTTGGCGGCGATCTTATCCGCACGCCGCTGCTCGACCGCCAGGTCGCTGGCACGCGTGTCATCGCCGCCGACGCCGGCATGAGCCATGCCCGGACGCTGAGCCTGACGCCGGAACTCTGGGTCGGCGACTTCGATTCGGTGCCGGCGGATTTGCCGGACGAGCTGGCCGCCGTGCCCCGCCAGGTGTTTCCGGCAGAAAAGGACAAGACCGACGGCGAACTGGCTATCGCCGCCGCGCTCGAACGCGGCGCGACCAGCCTCGTGCTTGCCGGCGCGTTCGGTGGCAAGCGGACCGACCACGCCTTCTTGCACCTGGCGCTCAGCGTCCGACTGGCCGAGGCAGGGACGGAGGTGCTTTTGACCAGCGGCGCACAGGAAGGCATCCCCTTGCTTCGCGGGAAGGTCGGCTTCGACTACGCCGATGGCACGCTGTTTTCGATTCTCGGCTTTTCCGACCTTTCCGGCCTGAGCGTGACCGGCGCCAAATGGCCGCTGAACCATATCGAGATGGCGTTCGGCTCGTCGCTGACCATTTCCAATGAGGTCAAGGGCCGGCTCGAAATCGCGTTGGGCAGCGGCCGCGCGCTGTTGCTCGCCCACCCACTCCCGCTTACCGAAAGCTGACATGGCGCCGCCACTTCTCAATCTCGACGGGATAAAACTGACTTTCGGTGGCACGCCGCTGCTCGACGGAGCGGAACTGACGGCGTCGGCAGGCGACAAGATCGCTTTGGTCGGCCGCAACGGCTCGGGCAAGTCGACGTTGCTCAAGATCGCTGCGGGATTGATCGAGCCGCAGGACGGCGAGGTGTTCCGCCAGCCTTCGGCGACAGTGCGCTACCTGCCGCAAATGCCCGACATGGATGGTTTCGCCAGCGTCCGCGCCTACGTCGAGGCGGGGCTCGGACCCGCCGACGATCCCTACCGCGCCACCTATCTGATAGAGCATCTCGGCCTGTCCGGCGAGGAACCGCCGAATGATCTCTCCGGCGGCGAGGCGCGCCGTGCTGCCCTTGCCCGCGTCATGGCGCCGGAGCCCGACATTCTCCTCCTTGATGAGCCGACCAACCATCTCGACCTGTCGGTCATCGAGTGGCTGGAGGAGGAGCTTGGCCGCACCTCTTCGGCGCTGATCGTCATCTCGCACGACCGCCGTTTCCTCGAGCGCGTGTCACGCGCCACTGTCTGGCTCGATCGCGGCCAGACCCGCAGGCTCGACAAGGGCTTTGGCCATTTCGAGGAATGGCGCGACAACGTGCTGGAAGAAGAAGAGCGCGAGCAGCACAAGCTTGGCCGCCAGATCGTGCGCGAGGAGCACTGGTTGCGCTACGGCGTGACGGCAAGGCGCAAGCGCAACATGCGCCGGCTCGGCGAACTGCAGACCCTGCGCCAGCGTTTTCGTGGCCATCGCGGCGCCGAGGGTGCGGCGACCATGGTGGCCAGCGACGCCGCCGAATCCGGCAAGCTGGTGATCGAGGCCAAGAACATCGAGAAGAGCTTTGGCGATCTTACCGTGGTCAAGGGCTTCTCGACCCGCATCCAGCGCGGCGATCGTGTCGGCCTGGTCGGCCCGAACGGCGCCGGCAAGACGACGCTGCTGAAGATGCTGACCGGCGAATTGAAGCCGGATTCAGGCTCGGTGCGGCTCGGCACCAATCTGGAGATCGCCACGCTCGACCAGAAGCGCGAGACGGTTGACCCGGCCGAAACACTGGCGCGATACCTCACTGACGGGCGCGGCGAGAACCTTGTCATTAATGGCGAGCAGCGCCACGTCGTCTCCTATATGAAGGATTTCCTGTTCAAGCCGGAACAGGCGCGCACGCCGGTGCGCGAGCTTTCGGGCGGCGAGCGGGCGCGGCTGCTGCTCGCCCGTGTGCTGGCGCGGCCGGCAAACCTGCTGGTGCTCGACGAGCCGACCAACGATCTCGACATGGAGACGTTGGAACTGCTTCAGGAACTGGTCGCCGGTTTTGCCGGTACCGTCATCCTGGTCAGCCACGACCGCGATTTCCTCGATCGCACGGTGACCAGCCTGATCGCGCCGGACGGCGGCGGCCGCTGGATCGAATATGCCGGCGGCTATTCCGACATGCTGGCGCAGCGCGGCGGCACCAGGCTGGACAACCGCAAGGCACGGCCGCCAAAGGCGGAGACCAGCGAAGTGGCGGCGGCAGGCGGGACCGAAGCAGCTGCGCCGAAGGGTCCAGCAAAGAAACTGTCGTTCAAGCAGAAATTCGCGCTGGAATCACTGCCGAAGAAGATCGAGGCGGTGAACGCCTCGATCTCACGGCTGGAGAACAACATCGCCGACCCGGCCTATTACGAGCGCGACCCGGCCTCATTCCAGAAGACCATCGCCGCGCTCGGTAAGGAGCGCGCCACGCTGGCAGCGCTCGAGGAGGAATGGCTGGAGCTGGAGATGCTGCGCGAGGAGATGGAGGGGTAGGGAATTCATGCGTGTTCTTATGCGCCTATCTTATGCGCATGAATGGGAGCTGCTCCATGTTTCAATCGACTCCAAAAGGCCGACGAAAATCGGTCAATACCTCCATCGATTCCAGATTGATCGAAGACGCCAAGGCGCTCGGTATTAACATATCTCGCGCCGCCGAGGAGGGTATCGCCAAGGCGATTTCAGCCGAAAAAGCGCGCCCGTGGCAGGAGGAAAACAGGGAGGCGATCGAGAGCTCTAACGACTATGTGAGGCGCAACGGACTGCCACTGGCCAAGTACCGATCGTTTTGATGGCGCGTTACGATTTCTACCGGAGAGCTGAAGGCGACGGCTATCTGCTCGACGTTCAGGCTGATCTTCTTAAAAGTCTAAACACAAGGGTTGTCATCCCGTTGATGCCGCCCAACAGGCCCCGGTGCCGGGCCGCCGGCTAAACCCCACCTTCACGATCAACGGCAGTGACCATGTCATGGTCACTCAATTCATATCAGCCTTGATGGGCTTCTGAATTGCCTGCTGCCGAAGGAAATCTTTCCAGTCGTCACGACGACATCGTGGCCGCACTCGACATGCTGTTCCAAGGTTTTTGAGCCAAAGGGAGCGTTGAGGCTGGTGAGCCGGCCTCAGCCCGCCGTCTTTGTTTGCCAGGCCTTCAGCGCCTCGTCGAACACCTTCTCGCCGGGAATGCCCTTTTCCATGGTGAGCAGCGCCCGCCGTCCGGTCTTGTAGACGACCGGCACGTCGATCCAGTTCTGCCCCCGGAGCAAGGTCAGATTGGCGTCTTCGTCCGCCTTGGTGTCGTTGAGAGCGACCAGGAAGAAGCCGTCGGCGATCTTGGCCGGGATGCCGATCAGCGGGCTGCCGGCATCCTGTTCAGAGCCCTTCATGGCGACGCGCAGGATATTGTCGACGCCGCCGCCGTCGAAACCATCGGGCGTCAGGAAGATCATCTCGATGATGTGGCTGGCCGGCAGCGTCTGGTCGGTGTTGCGGCGGATGGTCATGCGCAGCTGCACGTCCTTGCCCGGAATGCTCGCTTCGGCGCGGATTGCCGGCTCGGGCGGCAGATTGCCGCCGGGCGATTCCTGCACCAGCGACCAGACGATGCTGCCGGGCTCGGCCGAGCCTTGGGCGGTGCTGGTACGCTCCTCGTAGAAGATTGCCTTTTGGCCGACCGCCAGCGCGGTTTCCGCAGGCGCGGCTGTCGGCGCGGCCGGCGCAGCACCCGGGGCCGGCGCTGCCGGGGCGGCTGCGCTATCGGTCGGCGCCGCCGGCGCCGGCGTTGCTTCATCGGCAGGCGGTGTTGTGGGGGCAGCGCCCGGCGTGGCGGGCGCAGTCGTGGCTGGCGTATCGCCGGCCGGCGCTGTAGGCGCAGGTGCGGCCGGCGGCGGTGTGGTCAGTGCTGCGACGGATTCGCCCTCTCCGATACCGCTTTGTCCTGAAGCGGGGCCGGGATCGACCTCACCGCCCTCCGGTGTCAGCCGCTGGGTGAACTTTGTGCCCTCGGCATCCGTTGGAGCCGCGGCGGCCGGGGGCCTTGCCGCGGCCTCGGGAGCCGGCTCGGCCGGGGTCGGCTTCACCAACGGTTCTATGGTTGCAACAGTCGTGCTGTTGAGACCCATCATATTGCTGAACGCGTCCTTGTTCAGCCAGACGCCGTACCCGCCGCCGGCGATGACGAGCAAAGCGACGACAGCGGCGATCAGCCCGCCATAGCTGCGCTTGCGCTCGGCAGGACGCAGACGCTGAAAGGTGTCCGGCGCCGGCTCCTCGTCGTTGGGAAAGACATCGTCTCGAAACGTATCGATCTTCTCGTCCGCCGCCGGAAAATCCGCGTCCGAAGGCACCGCATCGGTGCGCTCTGGCGGAGAAGCAACGGATGGCGGTTTTTGCCAATTCGGCGCGGCTTTGGCGGCAGGCGCCGGCTGCCACGTCGGCTCGGTCTTTGCCGGTTGCCATGCCGGCTCGGCCTTTGCCGGCTGCCGAACGTGGCTGGGTTGGTTCTTGTTGCGGTCGATGGAGGAGAAGATATCCTCCAGCTCCGACAGCGGATCGGATGCCGGCGCAGGCTTGGCGTACTCCCGCTCGACGCTGGCGATGGCGTCCTCCAGGGTGCGCTTATGCTGGGCAACGACCGAAGGCGCCAGCGGCGGTATGTTCTTGGCCAGCTTGTCCGCGATCGTCGAACGGGCCTTGTCATAGACCCTCGCGCGTATCTCCGGCGTCGGGTTGTCGAGTTTATCGAGCGTCTTTTTCAGAGCACCAACAAAATCTGCCATGCTTCAGTTGACCTGCATTTCGTTTCTGGGCCGGCCCCCGCAAATCGGCCGCGATGCCCGGAACGGCTGAGAATCTAGTCTTGAAACGGATCGGTCACAAGTATTGTGTCGTCCCGTTCAGGGCTGGTGGAAAGGAGTGCGACCGGCGCGCCGATCAGCTCCTCGATGTGACGGACATATTTGACTGCCTGGGCCGGCAGATCGTTCCAGCTTCTGGCGCCGGCGGTGGTGCCTTTCCAGCCCTCCAGCGTCTCGTAGACTGGTTCGACGCGCCCCTGCGCACCCTGGCTGGCCGGTAGATAATCGATCGCCTCGCCATCGAGACGGTAGCCGGTGCAGACCTTAATCTCGTCCAGCCCGTCGAGCACGTCGAGCTTGGTCAGCGCAATGCCCTTGATGCCGTTGACGGCCACGGCCTGACGAACCAGCACGGCATCGAACCAGCCGCAGCGGCGCTTGCGGCCGGTGACGACGCCGAACTCATGGCCACGCGTGCCCAGGAACTCGCCGATCTCGTTCTTCTGTTCGGTCGGAAACGGACCTTCGCCGACACGCGTCGTATAGGCCTTGGTGATGCCGAGTACATAGCCGATGGCACCCGGGCCGACGCCGGATCCGGCGGCGGCTTGACCAGCTACCGTGTTGGACGAGGTGACGAACGGATAAGTGCCGTGGTCGATGTCGAGCAGCGTGCCTTGCGCGCCCTCGAACAGGATGCGTTCGCCGGCGCGGCGCTTGTCGTCGAGGATCTTCCAGACACGGTCCATATAGGGCAGAATCTCGTCGGCGACCGAAATCAGCTCACTCATGATTGCGTCATGCGTGACTTCGGCGTGGCCGAGCCCACGGCGCAGCGCATTGTGGTGCGTCAGCAGCCTGTCGACCTTCAAGGGCAGCGTTTCCAAATCCGCCAAATCCATCACCCTGACCGCGCGCCGGCCCACCTTATCCTCATAGGCGGGGCCGATGCCACGACGGGTCGTGCCGATCTTCGTCCCGGAATTGGTGGCGGCGTCTTCGCGGAATCCGTCCAGCTCCCGGTGCAAGGACAGGATAAGCGCGGTGTTTTCGGCTATTTTCAGGCGCTCCGGCGTCACCTCGACGCCTTGCGCCTTCAATTTCGCCACTTCCGCGACGAAGGCGTGCGGATCGAAGACGACGCCATTGCCGATGATGGACAGCTTGCTTTGCCGCACCACCCCGGACGGCAGCAGCGACAGCTTGTAGACCTTGCCGTCGACGACCAGCGTATGGCCGGCATTGTGGCCGCCCTGGAAGCGTACGACGACGTCGGCGCGTTCCGACAGCCAGTCCACGATCTTGCCTTTGCCCTCGTCGCCCCATTGCGAGCCGACGACCACCACATTGGCCATGTTTCTTTTCCCTTGAGGCGCCGCTCGGAGCGGCTTGAAATAGTTCGAAACGACAGGCTTCTATCGCATAGGCCCGAAAATCGGAATCGATTTTCGGAAAGCACGATGCGAACATTCAAGCCTTGAGACGCGTACTTTGTCCGTCCAGTGGACGCACGTCGCTCTATAACGTCAAGACCGGGCGAGCGCGACCATTCTTTACCGCCGAAAGCGCCCTCAGGCACAACAATTTTCGCCTTTGACATCATTTACTTGGGCGAACCACCACAATAGGTCGGCAAAAGACCCTTCGCCTGCCCTCCCGGCCGGAAATTTTAGCTATGCATCGAACCGCCTATCTGTTCCTGCTGTTCACCACCTTGCTGTGGGGCGGCAACTCCGTGGCCGGCAAGCTGGCGGTCGACCACATCTCGCCGATGACGCTGGTCTTCCTGCGCTGGGTTCTGGCCGTTCTGATCATGCTGCCGCTCGGCTGGCGAACGCTGCGCGAGGACTGGCCGGTGGTGCGCAAGCATTGGTTGCTGCTTGGCGGGCTCGGCGCTTGCGGCTTCACCTTCTTCAACGCGATCTTCTACACGGCGCTCAACTACACGACGGCGATCAACGTCTCGATCGAGCAGGCAGCGATACCGATCGTGATCATCCTCGCCAATTTCGTGCTGTTTCGCCTGCGTGTGAACCGGGTGCAGATCGCCGGCGTCGTGCTGACGATTGTCGGTGTCGCCCTGACAGCCAGCCATGGCGATCTGCGCCAGCTTCTCAAGCTGGATCTCAACTTCGGCGACGCCATCATGCTGATCGCGGTGCTTTGCTACAGCTTCTACTCGGTCGGGCTGCGGCTGAAGCCGGCTATACGCTGGCAAAGCCTGATGCTGGCGCTGTCGATTGCCGCACTTGTCACCTCGCTGCCTTTCTTCCTGTGGGAACTGGCCGCCGGCAAGGTCATCGTGCCCGATGCGCGCGGCTGGGCGATAGCGTTCTACACCGCGATCGGTGCCTCAGTCGTCTCGCAGATCTTTTACATCAGGGGCAACGAACTGATCGGCGCCAACCGGGCTGGCCTGTTCATCAACCTGGTGCCGATCTTCGGCACGCTCCTGTCGGTGTTGATCGTCGGTGAGACATTCCAGCTCTATCAGGGACTGGCCCTGGTGCTGGTGCTTGGCGGTATCAGCCTTGCCGAATACAGCGGAAGGAAGATGGCGATTTAGCCGGCAAATATTCGACGCCGCATGGGGATGGTGCAATCCAGAGCCTTTCAGCCACATTGTCGAAGCGCCCCGCGTGCTTGTAGAGCACGCGGGGCGCGGGCATTATTCAGGCGCCCACATCGAAATGCAGCCGCTTGGCGGAGTCGATCGACTTGTGCGCCCGCACCTGTTCCAGCACGTTTTCCGGGAACGGCGCATCGAGATAAAGCAGTGCAATGGCATCGCCGCCAGGCCGGTTGCGGCCGAGCTGGAAGTTGGCGATGTTGACGCCGTTCTCGCCGCAGACCGTGCCGAGCAAGCCGATGATGCCGGGCGCATCGGCGTTCGTCGTGTAGAGCATGTGCTGGCCGACCTCGGCGTCGAGGTTGATGCCCTTGATCTGGATGAAGCGCGGCTTGCCGTCCGAGAAGCAGGTGCCGGCAATCGAACGCGTCCTATGCTCGGTCTTGACCGTCAGCTTGATGTAGCCGTCGAACACGCCGGATTTGTCGCGCTTGACCTCGGCGACGATGATGCCGCGCTCCTTCACCATGATCGGCGCCGACACCATGTTGACGTCGGAGACCT
Organism: Mesorhizobium sp. BHscii; assembly: GCF_053848065.1. Classification (NCBI taxonomy): domain Bacteria; kingdom Pseudomonadati; phylum Pseudomonadota; class Alphaproteobacteria; order Hyphomicrobiales; family Phyllobacteriaceae; genus Mesorhizobium; species Mesorhizobium sp. BHscii. The sequence continues at coordinate 198,972 of NZ_JBSPKW010000006.1, forward strand.
GCGGCCGGATCAGCCCGGCAAGAGTGGCGCTGATCAGCGCGCGCGTGTTCATCGTCGCGGTCGAGCCGTCGAACAGTATCTCGACCTCCTTGATAGGATCCTCGGTGACCTGGCCGACAAAGGCGCCGAGCACTTCGGCAAGCTTGACGAAAGGCTTCAGGCGCGGCGCTTCTTCAGCGGTGATCGACGGCATGTTGATGGCGTTGGAAACAGCGCCCTTGATCAGATAGTCGGCCATCTGCTCGGCGACCTGCAGGGCGACATTCTCCTGCGCCTCCATCGTCGACGCACCGAGATGCGGCGTCGCCACCACGTGCTCCATGCCGAACAGCTCACTTTTCTCCGCCGGCTCTACCTCGAACACATCGATGCCAGCGCCCGCCACCTTGCCGCTTTTCAACGCCGCGATCAGGTCGGCCTCGACGATCAGCCCGCCACGGGCGCAGTTGATGATGCGCACGCCGGTCTTCATTTTGGCGATCGCCGCGGCGTCGATGATGTTGCGCGTCTTGTCGGTCAATGGCGTGTGCAGAGTGATGAAATCGGCGCGGGTGAACAGCTCGTCCAGTTCGACCTTCTCGACGCCGAGCTCCTCGGCGCGGCTGTCCGACAGGAACGGGTCGAAGGCGATGACGTGCATCTTCAGGCCGACGCCGCGCGTGGCCACGATCGAGCCGATATTGCCGCAGCCGATGATGCCCAGCGTCTTGCCGGTGATCTCGATGCCCATGAAGCGGTTCTTTTCCCATTTGCCGGCATGGGTCGAGGCATTGGCTTCCGGTATCTGGCGGGCCAGGGCGAAGATCATGGCGACGGCATGCTCGGCGGTGGTGATCGAATTGCCGAACGGCGTGTTCATGACGATGATGCCCTTGCGGCTCGCCGCCGGGATGTCGACATTGTCGACGCCGATGCCGGCGCGGCCGACCACCTTGAGCCTGGTGGCGGCGTTGATCAGCTTTTCGGTGACTTTGGTCGCCGAGCGGATGGCGAGGCCGTCATACTGGCCGATCACTTCGAGCAGCTTTTCCTTGTCCTTGCCGAGGTCGGGCAGGTAGTCGACGTCGATGCCGCGATCCCTAAAGATCTGAACGGCAGTGGTGGAGAGTTTGTCTGAGACGAGAACGCGGGGCGCCATGGCGGCCTCCTTCAAATGAGATTTGATCCGTTTGGGAATGGGCGGCCCCGAGGGCCGCCACGGGAAACTCAGGCAGCCGCCTTGAGCGACGCCTTTTGTGCGGCAAAGGCCCAGTCGAGCCACGGCAGCAGCGCTTCGAGGTCGGAGGTCTCGACCGTCGCGCCGCACCAGATGCGCAGGCCGGGCGGCGCATCGCGATAGGCGCCGATATCGTAGGCGACGCCTTCCTTGTCGAGCGTCGAGACGATGCCCTTGGCGAACGCCGCTTGTCCGTCGGGATCAAGCGCGGCGACATCCGGGTCGGTGAAGGAAAGACAGACGGACGTGTTCGACCGCGTCGCCGGGTCGGTGGCCAGATGGCCGAGCCATGCGGATCTGTCGACGAAACCGTCGATAACGGCGGCATTGGCGTCGGCGCGGGCAATCAATGCGTCGAGGCCTCCGATCGACTTCGCCCAACGCAGCGCGTCGAGATAGTCCTCGACGCACAGCATCGATGGCGTGTTGATGGTCTCGCCCTTGAAGATGCCTTCGATGAGCTTGCCGCCCGAGGTGAGGCGAAAGATTTTCGGCAGCGGCCAGGCGGGCTTGTAGCTTTCCAGCCGCTCGACGGCGCGCGGGCTGAGGATCAGCATGCCGTGCGCACCTTCGCCGCCCAGCACCTTCTGCCAGGAGAAGGTGACGACATCGAGCTTCTGGAAATCGAGCTTTTGCGCAAAGGCCGCCGACGTCGCGTCGCAGATGGTCAGGCCCTTGCGGCTGGCCGGAATGAACTCGCCGTTCGGCACACGCACGCCTGATGTCGTGCCGTTCCAGGTGAAGACCACATCGCGGTCAAAGTCGATTTTTGTCAGATCCGGCAGCGCGCCGTAACCGGCTTCGATCCTGCGAACGTCGGCAAGCTTCAGCTGCTTGACCACGTCGGTGACCCAGCCGGAACCGAAACTCTCCCAGGCGACCATGTCGACGCCGCGCTCGCCGAGCAGCGACCACAGCGCCATCTCGACCGCGCCGGTATCCGACGCCGGCACAATGCCGATGCGATAGTCTGCCGGAACCTGGAGGACCTCTCGCGTCAGCTCGATCGCCTGTTCGAGCTTGGTCTTGCCGATCTTGGCGCGGTGCGAGCGTCCGAGCGCGGCATTGGTCAGCGCCTCGACCGACCAGCCGGGACGTTTTGCACAGGGACCTGAGGAAAAATTGGGATTTGCCGGACGGAGTCCGGGCTTCGTACGCGTCGTCATTGTGGTCTATCCTTCCAGATAGTGGCCCCTCGTTGGGGAGGGGTGGCCCACGGATGGCGATATGCGTTCAGGCGTCAGGCGTCAAGGGGAAAGTTTTTGTCGCTGGCAGGATACTGATCACCTGTGAAGAGAATGTCGTGGGCCTCGAAAACGAGGGCGGACCCGAAGATCCGCCGTCTTGATTGTCGCCCGCGCAGCTCCTACCAGAGGTCGTAGCGCAACCCGAGCTTAACCTGATGATTGCTGATCCCTTTGTCGATCGGATAGGAATTTAGACTCTCGGCAGTCGCATATTCGGCGTCGGGCGCGGAAAAATACTGATAGCCCAGATCGACGGAAACATTCTTAGACACTTGATAGGCAAGGCCCGCATTAAGCGTATAGGCAAAGGAATACTGGGTCTTGTCGTCCTGCAGAACAAAATCGTCGGTAGGGTCATTGTTGTCGGTGAAATAGCTCGCCGAAAGCTTGCGATTGCTCTGGACGATTCCGATACCCGCGCCGAGATAGGGCGTAATCCCGACATAGGTGCCAAGATCGACATAGCCATTGAGCATGCCCGAGAAGGCGTAGTTCTTCAGGGACGCTGATGCCACGGTCGTTCCGTCATCATAGCCGACGCCGATCTTGTTGCCGGGCAGATAGCCGAAATTGAGTTCGGCCCGCAGATAGTCGTTGAAATGGTAGCCGAAGCCGATGCTGGCAAAGATCGGATCCTCATTGTCGCTGAAGCTCGCCGGTGTGAAGGCGAAGTCCTCATCTTCGAAACTCTTTTCCGGCAAATAAGCGACATCGCCCCGCAGATACCATCCCGAACCGACTTCGACCGGCACATAGTCCGGCGCCTGGTCGACATAGATCGGCGGATCGTAGTCGGCGCCAAGCGCTTGAGACAGCGGCATCAGGGCGATTGCTGCAAGCGCCAGCGCTATGCGCGATTTGAATGTCATGATCCCTGGCTCCCGAAGGTGGCGCCATTCGCGATCGCGAGCGCCGTTTCAGAGCATTGTTAACCATAGTGGTTAAGTGGCGGTTAAGGATAACAGCACGTTAGCGATTTGATTTTGATGCGCTTTCCTGACTCAAACGAAAACCGCCCGGCTTTCGCCGGGCGGTCCGCAACCCTGCTCTCGAAGCGATTACTTGGTGTAGACCGGTTCGGGTTCGTAGGCGATCGGCTCCGGCTGGGCGCAGCCCGAGTTGCCGAACTGGTAGCGCAGGCCGCCGCGCACTTCGTGCACATTGATGCCTTTGTCATGGCCCGGACCGACGCCACTGGCGAAGTCGAACATCTTACCGCCTTCGATATGGCTGTAGCGGTAGCCGACATCGAGCTTGACACGATCGGTCAGGCAGTAGGATGCGCCCGCCATGGCGGCATAGGCAAAACGCCAGCCTTTGCCGCCGCTATGCTCAAACGAACCGTCCTCAGTGACGTTATGCAGCGTATCCCACTTGACCCAGGCACCGCCGATGCCGGCGCCGACATACGGCGTGATGCCATGCCAGGTGCCGATATCGACATAGGCGTTGGCGAGAAGCAGCAGCGCCGTATAGGACGAGGTGTCGGTCGAAGTGCAGGGATCTCCATCAAGGCAGATGCCGCTGGTCGAGCCGCGGAAATCGGATTTGCTCATCCAGTCCGCGGTCAGGTCGGTGCGAAAATGCTGGTTGATCTGGTAACCGACGCCGGCGCCGGCCGAGAAGGCGCCCTCCAGCTTGCCGCTGTCAAAGCGGCCGGTGCCTGGATCCGGCCCGTAGGTGATGTAGTCGCCGCCGCGGAACTTCGACCAGTGATAGTCGATGTCGCCGCGAATGTACCAGCCGCCATATTCGACCGGCTGCTCGTAGGCGGGCGGCGGCGGGGCCGGCTCGACCACGGGCGGCTCGACGAAGTCGGCGGCGAACACTGGTCCGGCCACGCCCGCGAGCAGCGCGGCAAAGAGGGCCATTCTTGCTGTATTGAACATGCTTGTCACCCCTGAGAACCCTCGGCACAGCGAACGCGTCCGAATCTGATTGGCTTCAGTCGTGGATAATGAATTGGAAAAGTTAAAACGCGTTTAACCGTATCGCTTAACCATGTGCCTCTAAATCTTTCAGAGTTTTCGCGGCATTTCTGCGGAGAATTTGCGTGCAAGCCAACGAAAAAAGCCCGCCGGAGGCGGGCTTTCAAACTGGCAAAAGCTGCAGGATCAGGCGGCGCTGCGCGTTTCCGAAATGACCTCGACGATATCGTTGACGACGGCCTCGACCAGTTGCTGATCGTCGCCTTCCGCCATGACGCGGATGAGCGGTTCCGTGCCGGATGGCCGGATGACCAGGCGCCCGGCCTTGCCCAGGCGGTGCCGTCCATCTTCGATCGCCGCCTTGACCAGGGCTTCCTCGAGCGGCTTGCCGCCGGAAATGTGGACGTTCTTCAGCAGCTGCGGCACCGGCGCAAACTTCTTCGACAGTTCGCTGACCGGCCGGTTCTGCCGCTTGATGCAGGCGAGCACCTGCAGCGCCGAGACGAGGCCGTCGCCGGTCGTGGAAAAATCGGACAGCACGATGTGGCCCGACTGTTCGCCGCCGACATTCAGCCCGTGCGCACGCATGTGCTCGACGACATAGCGGTCGCCGACCTTGGTGCGGTGCAACTGCAGGTTCATGTCGCCGAGGAAGCGTTCGAGGCCGAGATTGGACATCACCGTCGAGACGACGCCGCCGCCGGCCAGCCGTCCGCTCTGATGCCAGGACTCGGCGATCAGCGCCATGATCTGATCGCCATCGACGATTGCGCCGTTCTCGTCGACGATGACGACGCGGTCGGCATCGCCGTCGAGCGCGATGCCGATATCGGCGCGCACTTCGTGGACCTTCTTCTGCAGGCCGGCCGGATGGGTCGAGCCGCACTCCTTGTTGATGTTGAAGCCATTGGGCTCGACATTGATAGCGACGACCTCGGCGCCGAGTTCCCACAGCGCCTCGGGCGCCACCTTGTAGGCGGCGCCGTTGGCGCAATCGACGACGATGCGGAGGCCCGAAAGCGACATCGAGCGCGGCAGCGTGCGCTTGGCGAATTCGATGTAGCGGTCGTGGACGCCGTCGACGCGCTTGGCGCGGCCGAGCCCGTCCGAATCGGCGAGCGCCAGGTCGATATCCTTGTCGAGCATCCCCTCAATTCGCTCCTCGATCTCATCGGAGAGCTTGTAGCCATCTGGGCCGAACAGCTTGATACCGTTGTCGTAGTAGGGATTGTGCGAGGCCGAGATCATCACGCCGATGTCGGCGCGCAATGAGCGCACCAGCATGGCGACCGCGGGCGTCGGAATCGGGCCGAGCAGGAACACGTCCATGCCGGCGGCGCACAGACCCGACACCATCGCATTCTCGATCATGTAACCGGAAAGCCTGGTGTCCTTGCCGAGCACGACGCGGTGGCGATGGTTGCCGCGCTGGAACGAAAGGCCGGCGGCCATGCCGACCCTCATGGCGACCTCCGCCGTCATTGGAAACCTGTTGGCGCGCCCGCGAATGCCGTCCGTACCGAAATAACTTCCTGCCATGCTAGCCAGCTTCCCGATGGTTCTTTTCCGGCACGTCATGCCATAAATTGGCCCGCGCCCTATCATCACAATGCATGATTATAGGTCACCAATCCTTAGAAAATTGTTGGTTTGTGTGTTTTGTGTCACGCTCGTGCGTGGATTTTCAAGTTTCCTGCCTGGTTGCGGCAGCAGCGTTCAGGAACTTCAGACTGCATCTGGATTCTTTGTTGTCTCAGTCAGTAGGCACTGAACTCGCAATCCGCGGGTCGAGTGGCCCTGGATCGGGCATTCAGTTGCGCCGCAGCGGCGACACTCGATCCAACCCGCCATGTCAGCAGTCCCTCACTGTGGGCCGCTCTATGCGCGCTTTCCGTGCAAAAGCGCTCGGGAAAATCTACCTGGCGGACAGGAGCTGGCTACGACTTTATCGAAATAATGCACTTTCCGACAGCTTTTACGCCATTTAGCCTCTGGCGCAACCAGCCGTTGAGTGCTACTGCTTGCTTGGTACATATCGTGAACATCGGAGGGAGAAGACGCATGCTCATCCATCGACTTGCCACTTTGACGGGTCTCGCCGTCGTGACTTTATTCCTGACGGCGCCCGCCAATGCGCTGACCATGACTGAATGCAGCACCAAGTATAACGCGGCAAAGGACGCCGGAACACTTGGCGGGCAGAACTGGAACCAGTTCCGCAAGGCAGAATGCGGTACCGACGCCGCCGACGCCACGCCAGCCGCAGCGGACAGCACCAGCGCTGCAACTACCGACGCGGCACCGGGCCTGACGGCGGAAGAATGCAGCACCAAATACCAGGCTGCAAAGGCCGCCGGCACGCTGAACGGCACGAAGTTGAGTGACTTCCGCAAGAGCGAATGCGCCGCCGGCGCCAGCGCGATGGTGGAACCCGCCGCAGCGACGACCAAGGCAGCGGCGACTGCCAACGCGGGCAACGGCCTCAGCAGGGCGGATTGCAGCGCCAAGTATCAGGCGGCCAAGACCGGCAACACGCTGAACGGCATGAAGTGGAACGACTTCCGCATGAGCCAGTGCGGTGCCGGGGGTTCCGACGACGACACCATGCCGGCAGCCGATCAGGCAAGCCTCACCAGCCACCCGGAAACGCCGACCGTCACCGCTCCCCAGGGTGTGACGTTTCCGAAGGCGATCTCCACCAAGTATAGCAGCGAAACCCCGGCGAAGGGCCGCATGCACACCTGCCGCGACCAGTACCACGCCAACAAGGAGGCCGATACGCTGGGTGGCCTCAAGTGGATCCAGAAGGGTGGCGGCTTCTACAGCCTTTGCAATGCCGCGCTGAAGAGCTGATCGGCAGTAACACCTGAAGACAGGAAGGCCCGCCAACCGCAAGGTTCGCGGGCCTTCCTGTTGCCGGCGATAAATTGTGCCGGCAGTGCTGAAGGTTTGTAAACGCGGAGGTGACGGCCGGTCTCCCCCTTGCGGGGCCCGTGCGGGGGAGACCGGCCCTCATCACGGCCTCCGCAAACCTTCAGCGTCTACCTCCCATGTGGAGAAGTCCCGGCACCGGGTGAAGCGATGGAGTTTTCAGGCCGCGACCGACTGTTGGCAGCCCTCCAATGAAAACGCCGCGATCAACACCGCGGCGATTTTCGAAATCAATCTCCTGAGCCGGACCCTAGCTTGACGGCTGAGGCTCCATGCCGCCTTCGGGCTCCGGGCCCTTCTTGCGGCGGCTGCCGGACTTCGGCACGGCCGAGCCACGGCTCGGTGGCGTGTCGTCGCCGAGATCGCGGGCGGGCTTGTGGCCGGCGATCAGCTGCTTGATCTCCTCGCCGGACAGCGTCTCATATTCCAACAGCCCCTGCGCCAGCGCGATCCATTCCTTCTTCTTCTTGGTCAGGATGGATTTCGCCGTCGAATAGGCCTCGTCGATCAGCCGGCGCACTTCGGCGTCGATGATCTGCGCCGTCTCTTCCGAGACGTTCTGCGTGCGCGCCACCGAATGGCCGAGGAAGACCTCTTCCTGGTTATCGCCATAGGCGACATGGCCGAGCTTGTCGGAGAAGCCCCAGCGCGTGACCATGGCGCGCGCCAGCTTGGTTGCCTGCTCGATGTCCGAGGAGGCGCCCGAGGTGATGTTCTCCTTGCCGAACTTGAACTCCTCGGCGACGCGGCCACCCATCATGATGGCGAGGCGCGAGATCATGTATTTGTAGCTCATCGAATAACGGTCGCCTTCCGGCAGCTGCATAACCATGCCAAGCGCCCGGCCGCGCGGGATGATGGTCGCCTTGTGCAGCGGATCGGCCGACGGCACGTTCAGCGCCAGGATGGCGTGGCCGGCCTCGTGATAGGCGGTGAGTTCCTTCTCGGCCTGGGTCATCGCCGACGAGCGGCGCTCGGCGCCCATCATGATCTTGTCCTTGGCGTCCTCGAACTCGGCCATGGTGACAAGGCGCTTGTTACGCCGCGCCGCCATCAGGGCGGATTCGTTGACGAGGTTCATCAGGTCGGCGCCGGAAAAGCCCGGCGTGCCGCGTGCGATCACCTTGAGGTCGACATTGGGCGCCAGCGGCACGTTGCGCACATGCACCTTCAGGATCTTCTCGCGGCCGACGATGTCGGGGTTCGGCACCACCACCTGGCGGTCGAAACGGCCGGGCCTGAGCAGCGCCGGGTCGAGCACGTCCGGCCGGTTGGTGGCGGCGATCAGGATGATGCTTTCGTTGGATTCGAAGCCGTCCATTTCGACCAGCAACTGGTTCAGCGTCTGCTCGCGTTCGTCGTTGCCGCCGCCGAGGCCGGCGCCGCGATGGCGGCCGACCGCGTCGATTTCGTCGATGAAGATGATGCAGGGCGCATTCTTCTTGGCCTGGTCGAACATATCGCGGACGCGGCTGGCGCCAACGCCGACGAACATCTCGACAAAATCCGAGCCGGAAATGGTGAAGAACGGCACGTTGGCCTCACCGGCGACCGAACGGGCAAGCAGCGTCTTGCCGGTCCCGGGAGGGCCGACGAGCAGCACGCCGCGCGGGATCTTGCCGCCAAGCCGCTGGAACTTCTGCGGATCACGCAGGAATTCGACGATCTCTTCAAGATCTTGCTTGGCTTCGTCGACGCCGGCGACGTCCTGGAAGGTGACGCGGCCATGCGCTTCGGTCAAAAGCTTGGCCTTCGACTTGCCGAAACCCATGGCGCGGCCGGAGCCGGATTGCATCTGGCGCATGAAGAATATCCAGACGCCAAGGATGAGGATCATCGGCAGCCAGGAGATGAGATAGCCGAACAGCGAATTGGAACCGTCGGATTCGGGGCGCGCGTTGATGGTGACGTTCTTGTCCTGGAGTCTCGAAACCAGCGACGGATCACCCGGCGAATAGGTCTGGAAGCCGGTAGAGGTGTCGGTATACGTGCCCGAGATGCGGGCACCCGCTATGGTCACCGTCTTGACCCGGCCGGCTGCGACATCCTGCAGGAACTGCGAATAGGGGACATCGCTCGCTGCTCCGCGCGTCTGCGGCGTCTGGAACAGATTGAAGAGAGCGATGAGCAGGACCGCTATGATCGCCCAGAGCGCGAGATTGCGATAATTCGGATTCATCAATTGTCCCGTTGGTGTCCGCTGGCGGACACGCGTCGTGAGAGGAAACTTGGGTCTAACATAGGGATGGCGCCTTCCCTTGCCAAGCAGAACAGCATGTCGCGGTTAAGCTTTCGCCCACGATCAACCGGCAGTGTGGCCGCTAAAAGGCGTGGCAGGAAGAAGCGGCGCGCCGATCAGCGCGGCGACCGTTCCGGCCGGCGCCAGGTCGAAGGACGGCAGGAAGCGGGCAAAGGGCGCGACCACCGGGCATGCCGCCATTCCCGGCAAGACCGGGCTGTCCTGCGCCGAACCGAGGCATTCGCCAAGAAGTTCACTTGCGCGCCACAGCACCGGCTCGGCCGCCAGGGCCGCGCGGACAAGGCTTGGCGGCGTGCCGTCGTCGGCAATTGGCCGTTTTGCGGCACGAGCCGCACCGAGCGGCGCGATCAAAAGTGCACCTGGTTCGTCGTCCAATGTGATCCTCCAGCGGCCGTCCCAGAGGGCATTGTCCACGGCAGGAGCAGCGGGCGGCAGGTTGCGGGTTTCGCGACGCAGGAAGATGCCGGCACGCCGTGCATCGACCACCGTCCGCGACAATGTGGCGCAAAACGTGGTCGCGAAAAATGGGGTTGTGCCAGATGGTCCGGCCCTCAGCCGATCGAGCAGCGCCTTGCTGCGAACCTGGTCGGGCAGAAAGGCAACGCCGCCGACAGTCGCCAGCAGGATGCGCAGCGCATAGACGGCCGCCGCCTCGTCGCCGGCCGTCGCAAAGCCCGGATCGAGACGGATAAGGCCGGCGGTGGGCCTGCTGGCAAAGCCGCGGATCAGCGCGGCCGCGCGATGGCCAAGCTGTTCGCGCTCCACGGCAGCCCGCGCGGCCAGCGCCACCGCGTCTTCCACGCGCTGGGTACCATTGCGGTCGGCAAGTGCCGCGCGGATACGCGGCCTCTCGAAAGCCTCGTCCTCATTGGTCGGGTCTTCGACCCAGCCGACATTCGCGCGCTGCAGGACTTCGCGCAGCGCCGCCCGCCGTGTGCCGAGAAGCGGCCGTGCGATCCAGATCCGCCAGTCGTAAAGAGTCGCGGGCGCCATGCCGGCGAGACCTCGCCCATCTTGGCGTGCCCCATCCTCGCGTGCTTTCCGCATCAGCACGGTCTCGGCCTGGTCGTCGGCAGTGTGGCCGGTCAGGATCAGGCCGATACCTTCCGCCTGCGCTGCCTCGGCCAGCAGCCGGTAGCGTGCCTCTCGCGCGGCAGCCGGCAGGCCGGTCGACGGCTTGCGCCTGGACCAGACCAGGGTGCGGTGGGCAATGCCGCGCCCGACGCAAAGCCTGGCCACGGCTTGCGCTTCCGCTGCCGAGCCCGGCCGCAGACCGTGATCGATCGTGACAGCCAGCAATTTCGTTGCGGGCGCGGTACGGTCGAGGTGATCTTTGAGGAGAAGGAGAAGGGCGGTCGAGTCGCTGCCGCCGGACACGGCCGCAACAGCGCCGTTGGTAAAGTCGATCTGCGAAAAAACCGAATGGTCAGGCTCGGTTTCTAGCGTCAGCACGCCGCGAGCGCCCTTTCCTGCTTGACGCGTTCCTTGAGCGTGCCGGAAACGTTGGGATAGCGCTTACCGATCTCGCCGAAAGTGGCGCAGGCCACGTCGCGCTGATTCAATCCGACCAGCGAGACACCGAGCTTCAGCAGCATGTCGGGAGCCTTCTTGGCCTTCGGATAGTCCTTGCTGGCGGCGAGGAAAGTCTCAGCCGCGTCGCGGTATTTCTGCTGGCCGAGCAGCGACTCACCCAGCCAGTAATGCGCGTCCGCCGCCTTGGCGTTCTTGGGGAAGCGGGCGATGTGGTCGCGAAAACCCTGTTCGGCAGTGCTGTAGTCGCCCGACAGGATGAACTGGTAGGAGTTGCGGTAAAGCTCCTCGGGGTCGTCGGTGGCGGGCAGCGCCGCGACCACCGTGTCGTCGGACTTGCCGGCCTGCGTGCCAGCACCTTGGTCACCGGGGGCTTGGTCGCTGGTGGCAGGGGCAGTGTTCTGCACCGGTGCATGTGCCTGCGTGTTGCCGTCGGCGTCGATCACATTGCCGTTCTTGTCGACGGTGATGGTGCCGAACGTCTTCGGCGGCGTGCCCGGGATCACCGTGCCGGGTTCGCCCGTCGGCGATTCGACGATGACCTCCCCGCTCTGGTCGCCGGCGGGCGGTGAGCCCGCATCGGCCGGCGCGTGCGTGGCCGGAGCCTCGGCGACGCTGCTGTTGGTGTTGGTGGTGGCGTCCGACTTCTTCTGCTCGGCCGGTTGCTGCGCGCCTTGCGAGCCGCCTTCCAGCTGCTGGAAGCGGAACTCGTTGTCTTCCTGCTGCTTGCGGATCTGCTCCTGCATCTGCAGCACCTGGAAGTTGAGCTCCTCAATCTTGCCGTTCATCTGGCGCAGCTGTTCCTCCAGCGCCGTAGTGCCGGTGCCATCCTGGGCGAATTGAACCTGATCCGGTTTCTTTCTTTCGCCGAAAACGCCGGGCAAGTTGATCTTCGGCAAATGGAAGGAAAAGCCGCCTTTCGGCGGTTGTTGCTCGTTGCCGCTTGCCCCCGTACCGCCACCAAGTGCGGCGACGCTTGATACGAGCAGCAGCGCAAGCGTGCCGCTCAAGACCGATCTGAAATGCATGTGCCTCTCGCCGTGAAATTGTTTGCCTGTTGCATGCCTTCCGATCGGAGTGGGACCGTCTGGCGCCTCGGCTCTTAGCAGGACGCAGGACTTCGGCCAAATTTTGTTTCAAGTCCCATATACGGGCGCCGGACATGAAAAAGGCGGCCGCGGCCGCCTTTCGCACATATGTGTTGCATTTCTGCCGATCAAGAACCGGCGCCGCTGATCGTGGTGACGGCGCGGCGGTTCTGCGACCAGCAGGAGATGTCGTCGCAAACCGCGACCGGACGCTCCTTGCCGTAGGAAATGGTCTTCAGGCGCTGGGCGGAAACACCCCTGGCGACGAGGAAGTCGCGGGTGGCTGCGGCACGGCGGGCGCCGAGCGCCAGATTGTATTCGCGCGTGCCGCGCTCGTCGGCATGGCCTTCGATAACGATGGCATACTGCCTATACTGGTTCAGCCACTGGGCCTGGCGCGAAAGCGTCGTCTGCGCGTCGGCGCGGATCGAGGACGAATCCGTGTCGAAGAAGATCCGGTCGCCGATGTTGACGGTGAAGTCCTGGGCCGAACCGGGCGTTGCCGCTCCGGCACCGCTGAGACCGAGATCGGCGGCGCTGTTCGGGGTTTTTTTCGAAGCGCAACCGGCGATGGCGAGCGACGCCACCAGCGCGATCATCACCGGGTTTCTAGTAAGTGCTGCGATACGGCCCATGCCGCCTCTCCTTCGCAATTCGAGTGATTTCGTTGATCGTCCAGTAACCACGTTTGGGTTAACCGGCGTTCAAGAAACACGGTTAAAATTTGGTTTCGGCTGCCGTCCGCAGCCGTTTTGCCAGAGGCCACCAGAGGGGGCAACATGTGCGCGGACCCTAGGCGGAAATGCGGCTAAAACGCGACCAAGCCGTGGAAAGGAGCGAATTGAAGAATTGAGGAATCCCGTCGTCTCCATCTCTTCAATTCTTCATTTCCTCGCTTACTCGAGCAGCGGCGACCAGGCCGGGTCCGACGCGAAATTCGCGGTCGGGATCGACTGCTCGTTGCGCCCAGTGAGATCGACCGAAACGAGTTTCGGCCCGCCGGCTGAATCGCGGAAGAACATCAGCACCCGCCCGTTGGGCGCCCAGGTCGGCCCCTCCTGCTGGAAGCCGGTTGAAAGGATACGCTCGCCCGAACCGTCGACGCGCATGACGCCGATCTGGAATTCGCCGGCAGTCTGCTTGGTGAAGGCGATGAGATCGCCGCGCGGCGACCATACCGGCGTCGAATAGACGCCGTCGCCGAAGGAGATGCGGGTCTGGCCCGAACCATCGGCGCCCATCACATAGATCTGCGCGCGGCCGCCGCGGTCGGAGGTGAACACCACCTTGCTGCCATCCGGCGAATAGGACGGCGAGGTGTCGATGGCCGTCGAATTGGTGAGCCTGGTCGTCGAGCGGCTTCTCAGGTCCATGGCGAAGATGTTGGAATTGCCGTCGTCGCGCAGCAGGCTCATGATCACCTTCTGGCCGTCGGGTGAAAAGCGCGGCGCAAAGGTCATGCCGGGAAAGTCGCCGACCAGTTCGCGCTGCCCGGTCTCGATCTGCAGCAGATAGACCTTCGGCTGGCCGCTTTCGTAGGACATGTAAGTGATTTCCTGCCGGTTTGGCGAGAAGCGCGGGGTCAGCACGATCGACCTGCCATCCGACAGATAGCGAACGTTGGCGCCGTCCTGGTCCATGATGGCGAGGCGCTTCTTGCGCGCGTTCTTTGCGCCCGATTCGTCGATGAAGACGACACGCGTGTCGAAATAGCCCTTCTCGCCGGTCAGCCGCTCATAGATCGCATCGGCGATGATATGAGCGACGCGCCTCGTATTGGCGTCGTTGGCGAAGAACTGCTCGCCCGACATCTGCTGGCCGGCAAAGGTGTCCCACAGCCTGTACTGGGCGCGGACGCGGCCATCGGCCTCCTTGCTGACGCTGCCGGTGACCAGCGCCTGGGCATTGATCACCTTCCAGTCCTCGAAGCGGGGCGTGGCATCCGGATTGGAGATCTTTTCGATGAAGGCGCTCTTGTCGATCGGCGCGAACAGGCCGGAGCGTTTCAGGTCTGCGCTGACTATGCCGGAAATCTCCGCGCCCAACGCATCGCCGCCCTGGAAATCGGTGATGGCGATTGGCAGCGGCTCGACATTGCCTTTGTTGACGTTGAGCTCAACGAGCGCCCGTGCCGGCAAGGTGGCGGCGGCAGTCATGCCCAGCGCCATCGCTACGATCATCAGGAGCGGCTTGAGGATGGATTTCATGTCTTCTCGCTTCTCTTCAATGATTCTACGGGCGCCAGACCTATAGGCCCAGCATCTCCCTCGGATCGAACGTGACCCGCACGTCGGCCCAGATGTCTTGTTTGCCTGCGGGAACCTGCAGGCCGGCCACATCGCATTTCTGAACCGCGCGAACGGCACTTTCGTCGAACGGGCGGCTTCCGCTCGACTTTTCGACAGATGGCCGTCCGTCCAGCTTGCCGGAGGCGTCGAGGTTGAACCGGACTACGACGATGAAATTCTCGGAACCCTCGAGCCCTACCGGCAGGGTCCAGCAACCACCAAGCTGAGCCTCCAGCGCCCCCTGCTCCGACCTTGAAAGCTTCTGGCCCTGATTCTTGTCCCCGCCGAGCGATGCCTGCTGGGTTGAACGCTTGGCGCCGCCGCCGGACGGCTTCCGCTTGTCGAGCAACGCGGAAATCTCGTCGGCGTTGAACTGCTTCTCTTCCGATTTCGGCTTGGACGAGGCCTCCTTGGCCGGCTTGTCGGCGTCCTTGCGCTCCGGCGCCTTGGCGCTTTCGGCCTGGGCCGGCTGCGGCTTCGGCCGCGCCTGCGGCGCAGGCGCAGAGTCCGGAAGCTGCGTCGTCTCGGTGGGCGGCTCCTTGGCAATGGCCTCGGCGACGGCGTCCGGCTTGACCTCAGGCTGCGGGTCGATGGCGGCGGTCTTGTCTTGCGGCGGCGTCGGCGCCGGTTCCTTGGCCGGTGTCGGTTTTGGCTCCGCCTGCTTGACCGGTTCGGGCTTGACCTCTTCCTTCGGCTGCGGCACCGGAGCGACCTCGGTCGCCGGTATGGGCTTTGGCTCTTCCTTCGGCTTCGGCACGTCCTCGGGCTTCGGCTTTTCTTTCGGCGTCGGCGCGGGCGGCGGCGCCTCAGCCTTATCGACTGGCTGGGGCTTGGGTTCCGGCGTCGGCGGCTTGTCGGTATCGACGCTGTTTTCGCCGACCGTCTGCGCGTCGGCCACGATGTCCGGACGCTGGGTCGGCAATGGAGCCGGCTTTTCGCTCACCGCAGCTTTCTTGTCGCCTTTCTGTATCTGCGCGATCGCTTCCATCGGCACGATTTCGACCGCCAGCGACTCGGCATCGGACGCCGGCAATGCAGCCGGCGCCGACAGCGTGAACAGGCCGAAGCCGATCACGACCGTATGCAAGATCACCGATGTGGTGAGGCCGGTCCTCATCTTGCGTCTATTGATCCTGTTCCTGCAGTGAAACCAGGCCGATATTCTTGTATCCGGCGGCCGAGATGCGGGCCATCACCTTCATGGCGGTGCCATAGTCCGTCGACTTGTCGCCGCGGATGAAGATGCGCTCGTCATAGCCGGTCTTCGAGATCGCCTGCAGCTTCGCCACCAGTTCCTCAACCGGGATTTCGGTCTCCTGGAGATAGATCTGGCCGGCGGAGTTGATGGAGACCGTGATCGGCTGCGTGTCGACATTCATCGCCTTGGCCTGCGTGTCCGGCAGGTCGATCGGCACGCCGACCGTCAGCAGTGGCGCGGCGACCATGAAGATGATCAGCAGCACCAGCATCACGTCGACCATCGGCGTGACGTTGATTTCCGATATCATCGCGTGATGGCGGCCGCGCCGCCTGTGGCCGCGACCACCGCGTCCCCCGCCACCCGCGCCTACGGACATTCCCATGATTGTTCCTCAGGTCTTCTGCGCGACTTTTTCATCGATTTGGCGCGAGAGTATGGCGGAGAACTCGTCCGCGAACCCTTCCATGCGCACGGCGATCTTGCTCGCGTCCGACGACAGCTTGTTGTAGGCGATGACGGCGGGGATGGCCGCGAGCAGGCCTATTGCCGTGGCCAGCAGCGCTTCGGCAATGCCGGGTGCGACCACCGACAGGCTGGTATTCTTGGATGCGGCGATCGCCTGGAACGAGGTCATGATACCGATCACGGTGCCGAACAGGCCGATGAAGGGCGCCGCCGAACCGGTGGTGGCGAGAAAGCCAAGCCGTCCTTCCAGCTTTTCCATTTCGCGGGTCAGCGCCAGGTCCATCGCCTTGTCGATGCGGGTCTGCAGGCCAAGCGGCGATTTCGCGCCCTTCTCGAAGCTCTTCTTCCATTCGCGCATGGCGGCGACGAAGATGGCGCCCATGCCGGTCGTTTTGCGGTCGGCGAGCGTGCGGTAGAGCTCCTCCAGCGACTGCCCGGACCAGAACACCTGTTCGAAGCGATTGAGCGCGAGCCGCATGCGGCCATAGGCGACGAGCTTGTCGACGATGATCGCCCAGGTCCAGATCGAGGCGCAGAGCAGCCCGATCATGACCAGCTTGACCACCCAGCCGGCCTGCATGAACAGCGCCCAAATCGACAAATGCGCGCCCGGTTCGGCGAGTGCGATATTTTCCATGGTTACGTCCTTAAGATTTTCCGGGCACGGCTGGCGGCTGGCCCATGGGCATCCCTTGTCGTCCGTTCGCGCAACGCTTGCGGAATAACCCCAAAATGCACCGTTGACGGCCTTTTCGGGGCAAATGTTGGTGAAAGGAAGGCGCTGGATTCCTCCAATCTTCACCACTCTCTTCATGAACCGTTATGGTTAAGGATGGGTTAGGACGTGCAGCGCGGCGCATTGCCGCGTCTTGAGCGAGCCGCCAGGTATCGTCAGCGGATCACCGGCGTCAGTAACCTACCGATTTGAACTACCGATTTGTCTTGGGCATGAAGGTTGCGATCCATTCCTTCGGAAAACGTCTTGGCCGGCCGCTCTCGCCGATGATCGCCGCCTCGACCCGCGCCTCGACCAGTACCTCGCCGCCGCGCTTCAGCTGCTGCGCCATGAAGATGCGGGCGCCCGAAATGTCCTCCGTGCGCGTCTCGATGGTCAGGATGTCGTCCATACGGGCAGATCCGCGGAAGTCGATCTCCATGCGCCGTACCACCCAGACTGTTCTTTCGCCGTGCTTGCCCTCGGCGAGCTCGGTGTGATGGACTCCGGCAAGCCTGAGATAGTCGGAACGACCACGCTCGAAGAATTCGAGATAGCGCGCGTGATAGACGACGCCGGAGAAATCGGTGTCGGCATAATAGACCCGTGCCATCAGCCGGTGGCCGAATTCCGTCAGCGCGCCGGAAAGCCCGCCGCAGAGCGCCGCCGATTCACCATGATCATCCATTGCGCTTTCCTTTTCGGGCCTGACCGGGCACCTAAAGCGCGACGCGCTTTAAGTGGTTGTTTCCGTGCGCGTCGTTGTCCCAAAACCGCTACACAGTTTTGGGCGACACGCATTAGCTTGGCGCAAGAACCCGATGGCACTGTTGACGGCGATGATCAAGACCTTGATGGCGGCGCTGCTTGTTCTGGCCGCGCTGGTGCTGCCGGGCCAGGCGGCGAGCTTTTCGATGAAGCGCGGCCTCAATCTCGACCAATGGACGACCTGGCCGGGCGAGGAAAAATGGAGCGACCGGCAGGCGATAATGCCCTATCCGGAATGGCGCAAGTTCCTCAATGACGATGACCTCAAGGCGCTGAAGAGCGCTGGCTTCGATTTCCTGCGCATGCCGGTCGATCCGTCGCCATTTCTGTCCGGCGAGACGTTAGCGCTGCGCGACGGGCTCTATGCCAGCGTGCTGGACTCGGTGCGCATGGTCAATCGCGCCGGACTGAAAGTGATCGTCGACATGCATCTGATCCCCAGCGGCAGCAGCCGCAAGATCGGCATGGGCGAGGTGATGGGCGACCCGAAAACCTTCGAAGCCTATCTCGAAATGGTACGCAGGATGGCGCGCACGCTGGCCGATGAGGATCCGCGCCAAGTCGCCTTCGAGCCGATGAACGAGCCGGTCGTCGACTGCGACGCCGACGGCACCAGCTTCTGGCCGGAGCGCCAGCAGAGACTGTTCGCGGCGGCGCGTTCGTCGGCCACGAAGCTCACCCTGATCCTGACCGGCGCCTGCTATTCCAATGCGGCATCGCTGGCAAAGATCGATCCGAAGGCGATCCCGGACGACAATATCATCTGGACCTTTCACACCTACGACCCGTTCCTGCTGACCCATCAGGGCGCGACCTGGGCCGGCGATTTCATCCCCTATGTGACTGGCCTGCCCTATCCGCTCAGCGCCGTCCCGCGTGCCCAGCTGGAGGCAGCGCTCGATACGATCCGCGCAAGGATCAAGGCCGAGGCGCCATGGGCGCGGCAGAGCGGCTTGCTTGCCTATCTCGACGAGCAGGTCGCCAGCATGGACACAGATGAGAAGCTGCTCGAGACGATGAATGCACCGTTCACCAGGGTCGAGGCCTGGGCAAAGGCCAACGGCGTCAGACCGGAGAACATCACGCTGGGCGAATTCGGCATGATCCGCCAGGAATACGGCAATGCCCAAGTGATGCCGGCCGAATACCGCGCCGCTTATATAAGGGATATGATCGCGCGCGCAGAAGCCCATGGCTTCTCGTGGTCGGTCTGGAGCTATGGCGGCGCCTTCGGCATCGTCGAGGCGTTTGATGGCGACAAGGCCGAGCCGGATGTGATGGACGCGATCAAGTCACTTCATTGAAGCGGTTCAGGCTGAATCCAGTTCGATCGAAAGAATCTCTGGGCGCATCCCAAAACGCACCGGCAGGATGCTGAAACCGAGCCCTCCGGAGACGATCAGGTTACGGTTCTCCTCCACGACATGGCCATAGGCAAAACGGTTGCCGAAGCGGGATGGCACGACTGGAGAATAGCCGATCAACCGCACCTGTCCGCCATGGGTATGACCGGAAAGCGTCAACGATACCCGTGACGGGACCTTCGGGAATATGTCCGGCTCATGCGCCAGCAGGATAACAGGAGCCTTGTCGCGCACCTTTGCCAGCGTGCCATGCAGGTCGTCCAGTCCTTCGAATCTGCTGCGGCCCCAGGCCTTGCCCGGCCGCAGCGCAAGTTGGTCCGCAAGTCCGGCGACCCAGAAGCCATGCCCGTCTTTTCCAGGCGCACCGCATCGTTTTCCAGGACCGGGATGCCGGCACTTTCGAGCGCCCTGCGCGCCACCGTCGGGCCGAACCCGGCTTTCTGCGCAGAAAAGTCCTCCCACCAGTCGTGATTGCCAAGGATTGACCACACGCCGAGCGGCGCCTTCAGTCCTGACAAGGCCGGCGCCCATTCGGAGGAACCCACCCGGTCCGAAACCAGGCGTGTGCCGGCTGCATAGTCGCCAAGCAGGACAATCAGATCCGGCTGCAGGCTGTTCGCCCGTTCGGAAAGCGACCTAATCCGCTCCGGCGTCATCCATGGCCGGCAAGCATGGATATCGGCGAGAGCGACGACGCGAAGCCGCAATCCCGCAGGCCAGTTTGGCGGCGTCAATGAATAGCGCTTTACATGCGTCGACAACATCGGCTCAAGGCCAACCGCATAAGCGCTGAGCGACACGGCCGAGAAGAACGAGCCGCCGATGAGGCGCAGGAAGCCACGTCTGGTGATCATCGCTCAGCTCCGTCGTTCGTGGGACGGACGGTCCCACAGCGAAGCGTTAGAGCCCGCAAATGCGCCGGCAAGCTGACCAGGATTAGGAGATTTTGCGCAGGAATGAAGCCGCAACGCCGCGCGGACGCTACTCTTCCTGGAACAGGCTGATCTGCTGCTGCGCCAAGTCCTTCGGCGCATCGAGGCCGAGATGCCGCCAGGCATTGGCGGTCAGCACGCGGCCGCGCGGCGTGCGCTGGATGAATCCCTGCTGGATCAGATAGGGCTCGATGATGTCCTCGATGGCGTCGCGCGGCTCGGAAAGCCCTGCCGCGATCGTCTCGATGCCGACCGGCCCGCCGCCAAAATTCCGCGCGATCATCGAGAGGTAGCGGCGGTCGAGCGCGTCGAGGCCGAGCGCATCGACCTCCAGCCGCGTCAGCGCTTCGTCGGCGATCTGCCGGTCGACATGACCGTCGCCGGCGACGGAGGCAAAATCGCGCACGCGGCGCAACAGCCGGCCGGCGATGCGCGGCGTGCCACGCGCGCGTCGCGCGATCTCCAGCGCGCCGTCGTCGCCGAGCGGCATGCCAAGAATGCGGGCGCCGCGCCGCACGATCTGCTCCAGTTCCTCGACGGAGTAGAAATTGAGACGGACCGGGATGCCGAAGCGGTCGCGCAGCGGATTGGTCAAAAGACCGAGCCGGGTGGTGGCGGCGACGAGGGTGAAACGGGCTAGGTCGATCTTGACCGAGCGCGCCGCCGGCCCTTCGCCGATGATCAGGTCGAGCTGGAAATCCTCCATCGCCGGATAGAGAATTTCCTCGACCGCGGGGTTGAGCCGGTGGATCTCGTCGATGAACAGCACGTCGCGGTCTTCGAGATTGGTGAGCAGTGCTGCGAGATCGCCGGCCTTGGCGATGACCGGGCCGGAGGTCGAGCGGAAATTGACGCCGAGCTCGCGCGCCATGATCTGCGCCAGCGTTGTCTTGCCGAGGCCGGGCGGCCCGACGAACAGCACATGGTCGAGCGCCTCGCTGCGGCCCTTGGCGGCCTCGATGAACACTTTGAGATTGGCCCGCACCGCCGCCTGGCCGACAAA
Organism: Mesorhizobium sp. BHscii; assembly: GCF_053848065.1. Lineage (NCBI taxonomy): Bacteria > Pseudomonadati > Pseudomonadota > Alphaproteobacteria > Hyphomicrobiales > Phyllobacteriaceae > Mesorhizobium > Mesorhizobium sp. BHscii. The sequence goes on from NZ_JBSPKW010000006.1 coordinate 219,908, forward strand.
ATCGCCGAGCGTCTGCGGCCGCAAGGTTTGCTCGGCATCCTCGCCGCGCTTATCGGGAGCGATGAGGCGTGGCGAAAGGCTCATGCCGCTTTCCTTGCACAGGGTAGGGAACGGGACAAGCACAGTCTCACCGCGCCAGTTCCTTCAGCCCGAAGCGGATCAGCTTCGATGCATCCGCATCCTCGCCGGCGCTTTTCAGCGCAGCCGCCACCGCATTGGCGGCGATGTCGCGCGAATAGCCGAGATTGACCAGCGCCGAGACGGCGTCGGTGATCGGCGCCGGTGCGACGCCTTCGCCGAGTTCCTGCTTCAGGCCGATGGTGCCGGAGGCAGTGCCCGCATAGGCTGGCGCCTTGTTCTTCAGTTCGGTGACGATCCGCTCGGCCACCTTCTTGCCGACGCCCGGCGCGCGGCTGACCATGGCAATATCACGCAGCGCGATAGCATTGGCGAGATCGGCCGGCGCCAGCGTCGACAGAATAGCCAGCGCCACCTTGGCGCCGACGCCCTGTACATTGCTCATCAACAGCCGGAACCATTCTCGCTCCAGCACCGACTGGAATCCGTAGAGTCGCAGCATATCCTCGCGTACATAGGTCTCGATGAACAGCACCACCGCCTCGCCGGGGGCCGGCAAGGCGGCCAGCGTGCGCGTCGAGCAGTGGGCGACATAGCCGACGCCGTGCACGTCGATGATGCAGAAATCCTCGTCGATCTCGTCCAGCGTGCCTTTGAGCTTGCCGATCATGCCAAAGCTCTCATGGATACAGGCCCCTCATGGATAGCTTTCAGGAGACATGATATCGAGATCCGGAAAGTAGCTGCGGTAGCGCGCGGCATCGCGCGTCAGCAGACGATGCCCAGCGACAACCGCATGGGCTCCGATAAAGAAATCCGGCAGGGTTCGTTCGCGGACCCCGCCAGCGCGGCGATAGCGGGAATGCGTTACACCGGCGAGGAATGCCGCTTCCCATGGCAAGAGTTCGCGATCCATCTTAAGCGTTTCGACTGCTTTACGGAGTGCCGGCTCGGTCGCTATCAGCGGCGCGAGTTCGGACCAGACGATTGTATTGATGACGAGTGTACCATCGCGCCGGCATGCTGTGATCGCTGACGCCGACCACTTCGTCCCCTGTCCGGCAGGACCCCAAACATCGATCAGGACATTTGTGTCAATCAATGTCGAGATCTTCACGTGGACCCCTCAGCCACTCCATATACTCGTCCGTTGTCATGCCTCCCAAGTCCAACGTGCCGGCCATATGATCGAGCAGCTGGCTGAATTTGCGAGAGGCCTCTTCTTCGGAAATGTTTTCGTTGACCGCAACAACACGAGCGCCGTCGTCTGTGGGCACGAACTCCACCTCGGAGCCCGGGCCAATCCCCAAATGATCCCGTACCTCCTTCGGGATCGTCACTTGGCCTTTGCTTGTCACGCGCATGGTAATACCTCGTTGGTATTACTTATTGCCGAACCGAGAACAGGTCAAGAACAAACTTATCCGGCCAGCGCCATCCTATAGGCAACGCTCTGCCGGTGATGAGCGTGGCAGATGGCAATGGCTAGGGCGTCGGCGGCATCGTCGGTGTCGAAAGTCGCCTTCGGCATCAGCACCTTGACCATCATGTGGATCTGCTTCTTGTCGCCGTGACCGACGCCGATCACCGCCTTCTTGACGGCGTTTGGCGCATATTCGGCAACGACCAGGCCGGCCAGCGCCGGCACCAGCATGGCGATGCCGCGCGCCTGGCCAAGCTTCAGGGTCGCTGCCGCATCCTTGTTGACGAAAGTCTGCTCGACCGCCGCCTCGTGCGGCATGGCGGCATGCAGGATCTCGGCGAGCCCATCATGCAACTGGCAAAGGCGCCTCGCCAGCGCCGCCTTGTCATCGGAACGCACGGTGCCGGAGGCGACGAAGCGCAGCGAATTGCCGAGGCTCTCGACGATGCCCCAGCCGGTACGCCTCAGCCCCGGATCGATGCCAATGATGCGAATCGCTTCCCCCATTCGCCAAGTCTACCCTTGGCGGGCAGCGATGCCAGCGAAATGTGAACAAACCAGAAACAGGGTTCCCACAGCGTCCCATAGGCTGTTTGAGAATTCGCTCTGACGAGGCAGATGGCGTGGTTTTCGAGAACCGAAGCGGAGCGGACATTTGGGTCCGTGAGCCCGCATGACCCCCAAAATCGGAGTCGAATTTCGGAAAAGGATCATGCGCAAAATCTAAGCGCTACAGCGTCCTTTGCGCGTCCCCAGACGCACGGCGCTGTACGCAAGCGCAGAAAACGGCGCCAGGTGTCCGTCGGAGTAGAATTATCAAGCAGCCTGTCAGCCCCGGGCAAAAGCCGTGTTCAGCAGCGTGATCTGGTCGGAAACCGGATTGACGCGGCGGCCGGATGGCGAGACGTCGGCCACGGCGCCGCCGTAGATTTCTTCGTCCATGCGACGCACCAGCGCCTGCAGTCGCAGCGAGCGGTTGACGAGGTCAAGAAAATCCTTGGGCAGTTCGACCCAGCCTGCGGCATCGTTGTTGGCGGAAGCGGTGTCGAGACGCACCTTGGATTTTTCGGAAGCAACCTGATCGCGGGTCATCTCGCCGGAATTCGCCGCACGCTGCAAAAGCAGCCAGGAGGCGACCTGCATCAGCCTCGTGGTCAGCCGCATCGATTCGGCCGCATAGAGCGTCGCCGCCAGCCTGGACAGTTTCTTCGCCTCGGCCCGGCCCTTGCCGTCCAGATATTCGGCCGCCTGCTCGACCAGGCCCATGCCTTCCTGATAGAGCGGCTTGAAGGATTGGGAGAAAACCCGGCGCTCCGCCAGCTTGATGGTTTTCGCGCTTCCCTTCGAAGAGTCGTTCATCGATACGCCCTGCACTTGCCTTACAGCCGGTCGATTCGGCGTCATCGCCGTCACGTCCTGCACCCTATATGACCGAGACTTGAAAATGCGCTTCGGGGCGGGTGAAGGCAAGCACATGTTTAACAAACGGTTAACGGCGGCGCAGGCCCCCGGGCAATCCGGATCGCGGGCAAAAAAAGAGCCGCGGGTAAGGCGGCTCTCAGGAGTTTAACAGGGAGGCGTCAAACAAAGTGGCTCCAACCACTCGGTAAGAATCCAGATCACTGGATGTACATAGTAAACGCCTGTAAAGCTTAATGAAGCCTTAACGGCACGGATATTTTTTGATCGAGCGCCGCCCGCCTGTGCCGTAACAGCACAACACTCAGGCCTTTTGGGCCTCAGGAAGCCGCTCGGCTTTCCACACCACCGGCAGTGCGATGTAGGCAAACAGCAGCAATCCCGCGTAAAAACCCATCGAGGACGTTGCCACCAGCGGCTCGATCGCCGGGTTGCCGGCAAGCATGATATAAAGGCCGATCAACAGGCCGATGCCACTGATTGCCGTCAACCAGAAATGGACGGTGGCAAGCCTCTTTTCCGCGACTGCTGGAAACAGATGGTAGAAGAAGGCAAACACCGCCGACATCAGCCATCCGGCCACCATGATGTGGGCGTGGGTCGGCATCTGCGCATGGTCTTTGCTGATCGCCATCTGAAGGCCGAGCGCCATCCCGAACAATGCGTAGACGACGGCCAGCGTGAAGAAATTTCGTGCTACCTTTTGCATAGTATCCCCCGATTTGCCTTTTCCCGTCATGGGAATGGGTTGAATTCAGGCGGTCGACCCGCCACCGGTCCCCGGCATCGGCGCATTAGCATCGGCAATGTTTCTGGACGATGCCGCATCGCGCCCGACCCTGCCCCGGCGCTGCCAGAATAGCAGAAAACGGCGCGACGCGCTTGCGCAATCGTTGATCGATGCCGTTACGGCGTGTCTCATAGGGCGTCGAAACAAAGCGGCCGCCACGCGACATCGTTTCGAAACAGGCGCCGCGCTAAACGCCCGCTCCTCGCAGCGAGACGGAGCAAGTATGCGCCGCTCGCAATCGTCAACATCCAGGATGGGGAACCATGGATTGGTACTCTATCGTCAAATTTCTGCACGTCGTCTCGGCGATCCTCTGGGTCGGCGGCGGCTTCACGCTGATGGTGCTTGCGATGCGCGCCGATCGCGCTGGAAACATCGAAGGCATGCTGCAGGCCATGCGCGCCACTGGCGAGCTGGGCAACAGGTTCTTCGCGCCGATGTCGATGCTGACGCTCGCCTTCGGGCTGATCATGTGTTGGTTCTGGGTCGGCTTCTCCGACCTGTGGATCCTGATCGGCCTAGCCGGCTATGCGACGACCTTCTGCATCGGCATGTTCATCTTCAAGCCGACCGCCGACCGCATGGCGGGGATGATCGCCAAGGACGGCGTGACGCCGGCGGCCCTCGCTCAGGGCCAGCGCATCCTCAACGCTGCGCGCGTCGACTATTCGGTGATGCTGGTGATCATCGCCGACATGGTGCTGAAGCCGACGCTGAACGACATCACCATCCTGGGCTGCATGGCGCTGGTCCTGACCACCGGAATTGCTCTCGCCCTCGGCGGAACGCGCCGGTTGGTGCCTAGCGCCGCCTGAAATCGTGACGCTGCTGGCGGCTCGGCTGCCGGCAGCTTCCGTGGCTGGCAATCTAGAGAAGGCCGGAAATCCCGTCCCACAGAAGCTTGACCGCAACGACCGCCACGGTTGCGTAGGTGAAGGGGTAGAACAGTTCCGGCCGCATCCGCCGGACCAGCCAGGCGCCGGCGATGGTCGAAAGCGGCGCCAGCGGTACGAGAACCGCCGACGCGGTCAGGTTGGTGGTATCGAACTGTCCCAGCGCAAAATAGGGGATGAGCTTCAATGCGTTGGTGGCGGCAAAGAAGATTGCAGCGGTGCCCGACAGCACTTTCGGATCGAGCCGGATCGGCAGCGCATAGACCTGAAAGGGCGGACCGCCGACATGGGCGACGAAGCTGGTGAAGCCGGCGACCGTCCCCCAGAAGGCAGCAGCCGCGCGGTTGGGCTCGGCTGAGTGGCTCGCACCGTGCCGCACCTGTAGATAGACCCAGCGAAGCACGAAGAGAATGGCCACCGCGCCGACGATCAGCCGCACCATTTCCGCTGTCACCAGCGCCGCGGTCAGCCAGCCGAGGCCGATGCCGATCACCGCCCCCGGCATCATGTCCGTAAGCATCTTGCGGTCGTAGACACCCCACCATGTCCACACCGAGACGATGTCCATCAGACATAGAATCGGCAGCAGGATGGCGGCGGCCTGCACCGGCGGCATGGCCAGCGCCATCAGCGGCACGCCGATGAAACCGACCGCGCCGCCAAAGCCGCCCTTGGACAGACCGACCAGGATGACGGCTGGAATGGCGGCGGCATAGAACCAGGGATCGAGCAGAAGGCCTGACATCGGCGGGGACCAGTTGGAGGGAAAGCGTATAGACGCTGGAATAGACGGTAAACTTTCGCACCGCGACCGCAAATGTGCACACAATGCGATGCGTCGTGAGTGCTGAGGCCTGTTACGGTTTTGAGATGGCGGTCGCGGCAAGCGGCGGTGGGCGCCTCCGGATCGGCTGCGCCTTGATGATGGCTGTGCTCGTTTCGGCTTTGTCGGCGATACGGTCTAGAAGCTTGTCGAGATCGCCGATCGAGCGCACGAACAGCCGGGCAACAAAGCAGTCGTCGCCCGTCACCTTGTCGCATTCGCCAAACTCCGGGATTTCCTCGATCAGCTTCTGGACGATATGCAGCTTGCCCGGCAAGGGCCGGATGCGAACAATCGCCTGCAGCGAGTAGCCGAGCGCTTGCGGGTCGATCTCGACGGTGAAAGCCCTGATAACGCCACGATCCTCCAGCCGACGCAGCCGTTCCGCCACGCTCGGCGACGACAGTCCTACCTGCTGGGCCAGTTCCTTCAACGAGGTTCGCGAATCCTTGATCAGGATTTCGAGAAGGCGTCGGTCCAGATCGTCCAGCATTTGACATTCCCAACGAAAAGGCCGCCGTCACCTTATTTAATTAGGCACGGCCGGGATATCACCTATCGCAAGATATAGGAAGCGCTTGTGCCGCATGGGATTATCAACCCATCAGCATTCGAGAGGTAATCTTCATGGACAGCACGGTGCGCGGCACAATCGAAATGACGGCCGCAATGGCCATCCTCGGCACGATCGGATGGTTCGTCGTCATGTCGGGCGAGCCCATCATGAACGTCGTCTTCTGGCGCTGCGCCTTCGGCGCGATAACGCTGCTGATCATCTGCGCTGCCCTGGGATTGCTGCGCGGCAGGCTGTCGCTGCGCATCGTGGCGATTGAGGCCCTCGGGGGCGCGGCCATCGTCGTCAACTGGTTGCTGCTGTTCAGTTCGTTTTCCCACGCCTCGATCTCGGTCGCCACGGCAGTCTACAACACCCAGCTCATGCTGGTCGGCTTTGGCGCGCTCTTCTTCTCAGAGCGGCTGACCATGACGAAGCTGGCCTGGCTCGGCATCGCCTTCGCCGGCATGCTGCTGATCGTGCAGGCCTCGCCTGATGTGGGGCCCGATGCAGGTCCTAATATAGGCACAGGCAATGTCGGTACGGATTATTTCACCGGCATCGCAATGGCGCTGGGTGCGGCCTTCTTCTGGGCTGTCGCCGCCATCGTCACCAAGAAGCTCAAAGGCACGCCGCCGCACCTGATCGCCCTGATCCAGGTCTGCGTCGGCGCCGTCATGCTGGCACCCTTCGCCAACCTTTCCCACCTTCCCGCCGATGCGTGGAGCTGGAGCATGCTGACGACGCTTGGCGTCGTCCATACCGGTCTGATGTACATCCTGATGTACGGCGCCATTCAGAAACTGCCGACGCATCTGCAGGGGTCGCTGTCCTTTATCTACCCTGTGGTCGCGATCCTGGTCGACGTCGTCGCCTTCGACCACCGGCTGCATCCGGCCCAGATCGTCGGCGCCGCCGCCATCCTGGTCGCTGCCGCCGGCATGAATCTTGGCTGGACACTGTGGAAATCGGAGATCCCAGCCGAGAGCACCCAGGCGATCAAGTGAGCGAAGAACGTCGCCGGACGACAATCATGCGCCAATGATCCTGCCCCGCCCGCCTGTTCAAGGCCGGCACTTTGCTCTATGCCGCAATGCAACCATCTTCGCCCGGCATAGGCGAAAACCGGGATCGAAAACCAATGAACGACGCAACGCCTCCAAATCGCTGCCGCATCGTGCTGATCGCGCCGCCCGGCGTGCCGGCTGAGCGCATCGGCGCGGCGTTCGAGGGCGGCGACGTCGCCTCGCTGATCCTGCCCGAGAACGGCATGGACGAGGCCTCCTTCCAGGCCTTCGCCGAACAGATCGTGCCGGCGGCGCAAGCGGCAGGCGTTGCCGTCGTCATTGCCGGCGACACCCGCATCGCCGGCCGCGTCCAGGCAGATGGCATCCATGTCGAGGTCGGCAAGGCCGAACTCGCCGAGACGATCGACCGTTTTCAGGCAAAAATGATGGTCGGCACCGGCGGCGCCAAGACACGCGACGATGCGCTGGAACTCGGCGAGCTCAGGCCCGACTACATCTTCTTCGGCCGCTTCGGCTACGACAACAAGCCGGAGCCGCACCCGCGCAACCTGTCGCTGGGGCAATGGTGGGCGGATGTGATCCAGATCCCTTGCATCGTCATGGCCGGGTCCGACCTCGCCTCGGTCGAAGCGGTAGCTACCACCGGCGCCGAATTCGTGGCGCTGTCCAGCGCCGTCTTTGCCGACGGCGTCGACCCGAAGATGGCAGTCGCCAGCGCCAATGCGCTGCTCGACGAAACCGCGCCGCGTTTCGAGGACTGACGTGCCGGCGTGGACAATCCTTTTCGGTGCTTTGCTTGCGGCGCTCACGGTGCAGGCCGCCGTGGCGGAAACCGCCCCGTTGCCGCAACCCAAGCCCGACATCGGTGCAAGCACGGACAAGCCGATCGCCACGCCGCTGCCGCAGCCTGCCACCACCGCACCGCTGCCGTCGGCCGACGCCATCAATCCCGACCGCTTTGGCGCAAAGCCGTCGGATTCTGCCTATGGCGCCTTCCAGCGCGGCCTTTACAAGACGGCCTACAACCTCGCTTTGGTTCGCGCCCAGAACGGCGACCCGGCGGCGCAGACATTGATCGCGGAGATATTGTCGCGCGGTCTTGGCGTGCCGGTCAACGCTGCGGAGGCGGCAAAGTGGTACGCGCTTGCCGCCGAGCAGGGCATACCAGAATCGCAGTTCCAGTATGCGCTGATGCTGCTCGACGGCCGCTACGTGAAAAAGGACGAGAAAGGGGCCTACGCGCTGATGCAGGCCGCCGCCGAGGCCGGCAACCGTCTGGCGCAGTTCAATTTCGCGCAGCTGCTGGTCCAGCAGGACCCCGGCGATGCCGGCATCGCAAAGGCGGTGTCCTATTATCAGCGCGCCGCCGCGACCGGCCTTGCCGACGCGCAATATGCGATGGCGCAGGTCTATGCCAATGGCGTCGGCGGCAAGCCGCGCGACGAGGTCCAGGCGCGAGGGCTGCTGGCGCAGGCAGCACGGCAGAACTACGATACGGCGCAGATCGATCTCGCCGCCTGGATGATCGAGGGACGTGGTGGCGCCCGCGACCTGAAGTCCGGCTTCGGCTGGATGAAACAGGCCGCCGAGGGCGGGAATGTCGCCGCCCAGAACCGCCTCGCCAAGCTTTACATGGGCGGCATCGGCACCGATCCGGATCCGATCCTTGCCGGCGCCTGGTACGTTGTCGCCCGTCGCGCCGGGCTCATCGATCCGCAGATGGACGATTTTCTGCGGGGCCTGACCGACGACCAGACGAAGCAGGCGCTGCAGATGGCCAACCGCCTGCCGTAGAGCGTCGCGGACGGTGAATTATCTGGCAGCGAATGCTGACGAGGGGATGGCTCCGCCGCTACTCCCCTCCTGCCCACTCCCTTGTCCACTCCCTTGCCTCTCCTGGCGATTTGTGGTCTTGGAGGCGCCAAATCGCTTTCATCGCGAATATCTCATTCCGGATCACATCATCATGGCCAAGATCAATGGCAACGAAATCCGTCCCGGCAACGTCATCGAACATGATGGCGGCCTATGGGTGGCGGTCAGGACCAACACTGTCAAGCCCGGCAAGGGCGGCGCCTATAACCAAGTCGAGCTGAAGAACCTGATCAACGGCACCAAGCTTAATGAGCGTTTCCGCTCCGCCGAAACCGTCGAACAGATCCGGCTGGAGATGAAGGATTTCTCCTACCTCTACGAGCAGGGCGAAGCGCTGGTGTTCATGGACACCGAAAGCTACGAGCAGCTTGAACTGCAAAAGGATTTCGTCGGCGATCGCGCCGCCTTCCTGCAGGACGGCATGATGGTGACGGTCCAGCTCTATGATGAAAGGCCGATCGGCATTTCACTGCCCGACCAGGTGACGCTGACCATCACCGAGGCCGATCCGGTGGTGAAGGGTCAGACGGCCGCCTCATCCTATAAGCCGGCGATGCTGGAGAACGGCATCCGCGTGCTGGTCCCGCCGTTCATCGGGTCGGGCGAACGTATCATCGTCGACACCAACGAAATCACTTACGTGCGCCGCGCCGACTAAAGCGCCCGGCAGCAGGAAGAAGCGCAGCAGGAAAAAGTACAATGGCGCGTTCCGCGATCCTCAATGTAATGGTCCAGGCCGCCATGAAGGCCGGCCGCTCGCTGTCGCGCGATTTCGGCGAAGTCCAGAACCTGCAGGTCTCGATGAAGGGGCCGGGCGACTATGTCACCCAGGCCGACCGCAAGGCCGAAGACATCCTTTTCACCGAGCTGTCGAAGGCGCGGCCGGGCTACGCCTTCCTGATGGAGGAGCGCGGCCTGATCGAAGGCGACGACGGCCAGCACCGCTGGATCGTCGATCCGCTCGACGGCACCACCAATTTCCTGCACGGCATTCCGCTCTTCGCCATCTCGATCGCACTGGAGCGTCAGGGCCAGATCGTCGCCGGCGTCGTCTACAATCCGGCGATGGACGAACTCTACACTGCCGAGCGCGGCGGCGGCGCCTTTATGAACGACCGCCGGTTGCGGGTCGCCGGCCGCACCAAGCTGATCGACACGGTGATCGGCTGCGGCGTGCCGCATCTCGGCCGCGGTCAGCATGGCAATTTCCTGGTCGAGCTGCGCAACGTGATGGCCGAAGTCTCGGGCGTGCGCCGCCTCGGCTCCGCCTCGCTCGATCTCGCCTACGTCGCTGCCGGCCGCATGGACGGATTCTGGGAAACCGGCCTGTCGGCCTGGGACGTCGCCGCCGGCATCCTGCTGATCCGCGAGGCAGGTGGCTTCATCTCCGACTTCGCCGGCGGGCAGAACATGCTGGATGGCGGCTCGATCGTCGCCGGCAACGAGATCATCCAGCGTGCGCTGTTGAAGGTCGTCAGGAAGCCGGTGACGCCGCGCTAGCTCTAGCTAGCGGACTTGGCGCGCTGAACCGCCGCAGTCGCAAAACCGCAACCAACGCTTGAAATACTGCCCCGCGTCCGCCCAGATAAGGGGATGCAGGATCATTCATGACGCATATCGGCCCCGAATCCCGGATCGAAATCCCCTTCATGGGACGCTGGCATTATTCGCGCGCCGAAATGATCGCCGACGGCATCGTCCATGCGGTGGGCATCGTGCTCGCCATTGCCGCCGGCTCGGCGCTGCTGGCGCTGGCCTCCTTCCATGCCGGCCCGGGCGAATATATCGCCGCCGCTTTCTACGTGGTTTCGCTGCTCACCGTGCTGTCGGTGTCGCTGGCCTATAACCTGTGGCCGGTGTCGTCGCCGGCCAAGTGGATATTGCGGCGCTTCGATCATGCCGCGATCTATCTGCTGATCGCCGCGACCTACACGCCTTTCCTCGCCCAGCTCGACGGCTCGCCGCTGGCCATCTCGATGATCGTCCTGGTCTGGCTCGCGGCAGCGATCGGCATCGCCATCAAAGTGCTTCTTCCCGGCCGCTTCGACCGGCTGGCGATCGTCTTCTATCTCGCCATCGGCTGGAGCGGCATCGTTCTTGTCGAGCCGCTGGTCCAGACATTGCCGACGACATCGATCGCGCTGATTGTTGCCGGCGGCATCGTCTATTCCTGCGGCGTCATCTTCTTCGCCTGGAAGGGCCTGCGCTTCCACAATGCGCTGTGGCACGGCTTTGTCGTCACCGGCGCCGGCCTGCATCTTGCCGCCATGGTCGACTGCCTGGTCATCAACCGACTCTGACGCCAATGGTCCGGCCGGCAATATTGCCAAGCGCCATTCAATTTGGTCACAATTGCGTTTAGAGTCGCCGTCAAACGTGAATTGACGGCAGCGGCATCGGAAACGGGGCACGGATGGCTTTTCTCAAATCCTTCGGCGTGGGCAGACGCTCCGACGTCCTGATGTACGACCCGCACAAATTGTCGAGCCCGCAGGTTTTTCTGCTGACCATGGTCATCTTCCTGATGATCGTCGCCTTCATCGCCGCCATCCTGACCCGTCAGATCTCGAACGCCTTTGCCACCAATCCCGGTCTCAACGGCCTGATCATCGGCGTGCTTGCGGTCGGCATCCTGCTGGCCTTCGTGCAGGTCGGCCGGCTGTTTCGCGAAGTGCGCTGGGTCAACTCATTTCGGGCCGGCTCCGAAACCACCGAACCGGTGCTGCTGGCGCCGATGAAGGCGATGATCGGCCGCTCGTCGACGATCGCCTTCTCGACCAGCTCGATGCGCACCATGCTCGATTCGATCGCCACCCGCCTCGACGAAAGCCGCGACACCTCGCGCTATCTTGTCGGACTGCTGGTGTTCCTTGGCCTGCTCGGCACCTTCTGGGGCCTGCTCAACACGATCGGCTCGATCCGCGAAACTATTGACTCGCTCGATCCCGGCTCCGGCGATGCCGCCGCCGTGCTCGAGTCGCTGAAGCAGGGGCTTTCCGCGCCGCTCGCCGGCATGGGCACCGCCTTCTCGTCGTCGCTGTTTGGCCTGTCCGGTTCCCTGGTGCTCGGCTTCCTCGACCTGCAGGCTGGCCGCGCCCAGACACGCTTCTACACCGAGCTCGAAAACTGGCTGTCCTCGGTCACCGACCTGTCGTCCGACATCGTCGTCGCCGAACCGCCAAAGGCCGAGTCCTCCGACGAGATCCGCGTCCTGTCGGAAAGACTGCGCAGCATGCAGGAAAGCGGCGGCGGCGCCAATCCGCGTGTCGCCACCGCCATGGCCAACCTTGCCGACGGCATTTCGGGCCTGGTCAAGAACATGCGCTCGGAGCAGCAGATCATGCGCGACTGGGTCGAGGCCCAGTCGGACGAGCAGAAGGCTATGCGCAATACGCTGGAGAAGATCGCCGACGCCCTGAAGAAGACCGGAGTCCATTAGGATGGCTCTCGCCAGGAGCCGGCGTACCGATCGCCGTATCGATTACTGGCCAGGCTTCGTCGACGCGCTGTCGACGTTGCTGCTGGCGATCATGTTCCTGCTCACCGTCTTCGTGCTGGCGCAGTTCCTGCTCGGCCGCGAAATCTCCGGCAAGGACACGGTACTCAACCGCCTCAACTTGCAGATAAACGAACTGACCCAGCTTCTGGCGCTGGAGCGCTCGACGACGCAGGACAAGGAAGATTCGCTCGCCAATTTGCAGGCGTCGCTGTCGGCGTCGGAGGCGGAAAAGAGCCGGCTCGAGCAATTGCTGGCGCAAGGCGCCGGTGCCGGCGACGCGGCCAACCAGCGCGCCACGGCGCTTTCTGGTGAACTCGACAACCAGCGCCAGATCAGCCAGCAGGCGCTGAGCCAGGTCGAAATCCTCAACCAGCAGATCGCGGCGCTGCGCAGGCAGATCGGAGCGCTCGAAGAAGCGCTCAACGTATCCGAAACGCGCGACCGCGAGTCCAACACCAAGATCGCCGATCTCGGCCGCCGCCTGAACGTCGCGCTGGCGCAACGTGTGCAGGAACTGAACCGCTATCGGTCCGACTTCTTCGGGCGCTTGCGCGAGATCCTCGCCGATCGCGAGAACATCCGCATCGTCGGCGACCGCTTCGTCTTCCAGTCGGAAGTGCTTTTCCCGACAGGCTCCGAAGTGATCAACGATGCCGGCAAGGACGAGATGAAGAAGCTCGCCGACGCCATTATCGACCTGCAGAAGGAGATCCCGCCGGAGATCAACTGGGTGCTGCGCGTCGACGGCCACACCGACGACAAGCCGCTATCGGGTACCGGCCGCTACCGCGACAATTGGGAATTGTCGACGGCACGCTCGACCTCGGTGGTGAAGTTCCTGATCGAGAACGGCGTGCCGGCCAACCGGCTGGTTGCGGCCGGCTTCGGTGAATTCCAGCCGCTCGATCCCGCCGACACCGAAGACGCGCGCAACAAGAACCGCCGCATCGAGCTGAAACTGACCGAGCGCTGATCGGCCCGGCCTGGAGCGGCGGCGGCATGTAGGGCGCCAATGCGGGCCGGCAAGGACTGAAAGATTACCTTTTTTGATTACACTTTGCCGAGAACCGCTCCTATGTAGTCGAGCGGCGTATCACCCGTTGCCGCAACCTTCGCCTGCCGTGCTGCCGATGCTTTATTCGGTGCACCGCGCTTCCGGCCGGCGCCCAGTCTATTGCCACCGCGGGCCATGTTTGATTTCCTATGGCGGGGTTTGATTGTTTTTCAAAGGGCGTGCGTAATGCCAATAATCATGCAGGAGTCGGTAAAATCACTCACTCCTGCTCGAAATGTACTTTAACGACACGAAACTTGGCACAGGCACAAGCTTCCTAGTACAGGCGGAAGAGCATGGGCCCAGTGCTGATCACCAATCGGCACAATTTCACAGGGCGGGATCAAAACACTGGCCAACCAATTTGGACGCACGGAGGCATACCTAACCGTATTGGCGTTTGGCACAATTCCTTCAACGGGCTCGGTAAATGGCACCGTGAGACCTACCCACTTCTCGACATCGAGGAGAAGCCGCTTTGGAATGAACACCCAACATTAGGCGCAAACGCAGATGTTGTTGCACTCCGGCTCACGCTCAACCCACTCAGCGTGGTGCGCGCCTATAGTCTTGCCTCCCCTACCCTAGAACTTCTCGTGATGCCGGGAGATCCATTGAGCGTCATCGGGTTTCCGTTCGGCCTGTCTGCAGGGAGCCACTTCGCAATCTGGGCTACCGGCTTCTTGGCAACTGAATTAGACGTCGACTACGATCACCGACCCATCTTCTTGGTAGATTGCAGAGCGCGGCAAGGCCAATCGGGTTCCCCTGTTGTGGCCAGTCGGAGCGGTGGCATGGTGCCACTTATGAACGGGGACACCGCCGCTTTCAGCGGCCCGGTTGCTAACCTGTTGGGGATCTACAGTGGGAGGATCAATGAGCAGTCCGACCTCGGTATTGTTTGGAAGAAGTCAGTGATCGCAGAGCTCGTTGCGGCGCTATAATATGAGCCTCAGGCGCGCCTGCTTTGCCGTCGAGCGGCCATGTGTTGCCCCTCTCTTGCCCTTTGCGAGAGCTTGGGCGAATGTCTCGTGACGGGCATTGGGGAGGACGGGCATGGTCGAGAAACTAGACCTTGAGCATTGGTGGAAAGCACTCGCGGTTGCCGGGTTGGCGATAGTGGTCGCATCGATACCTACAACTGCTGTCCCCTTTATATTTTTCGGTATCGGCTTATCGGCATTGGCGAGTGGATGAATCACCACAGACGAAGAAATTCACCACTAGCCTCACATTGGGCACCGGTTTCGAAACGAGGTTCGACTGGAAGCTTCATCCAATGGGTGCGGTGTTCGACCTTGTTCGCCTCGCCAGCTTAACCTATGCAGGATGGCTTTATTTCTTCCCTCACGAGCACTTCAAATGAGGATCAGGAACGGACCGGACCGCCGCTTCCCACTGCGGACATTAGACACCAATGAAGCAAACTCCCAAGGTCCTTTTATCCGCAGACGGCAAGCGACGAGTCGCCTTCTATGAAAACGAGAATGGTCTTTTTCAACGGAGAGAACAGGGGATCATTCCTCCAGACCCAGACCTCGGTCACCCGGACCCCGAATGGGATCCACCAACCATATCCCGTCTGGATATTTTGCACGTCTCGATGGGGCTGAGGGAGAAGCACGGCAGATCGTTGGTTGGCTCCGTGAGTCCAAATAGCCGCGTCCGACTAAGCCGCCGCCTTCTGCGCTGCGCGTTTTGGATCGTGCGCCGTTCTACTCGCCGGCGTTGCGGTTGCGGGTCAGATGATTCCCACCGCCAAGTGAGCCCAGATCGCCAGCACGACAATCACCACGCCGACCAACAAAATGGGGCGAAGTACCGCGCCATGGACGTTGCGTCTAACCAGCGCAATCCCGATCCATGCAGCGCCAAGTAGCGCGGCCGCAGCCGCAAAATCCTCAATGCCCCAGTTCATAGCGATCGGTCCTGGTTCCGATTGAGGGACTATGCAGCAGGACCTTCTGCAGCGCCAGATGCATGGCTCCTCAAGGAGGCCGGCGTCTAGTCGATGGCGCCCTCCGCCTCCCACCAGGCTGCCCCACCGCGCATTGAAACTGTGTCCCGTCAGAGCCTGTCAGACTGCAATTCGGTTTAGGTGGCCTGGAGCCGAAGTGCCATCCGAGCAGGGTGGCCAATCAGCCTACGGAACCTGTCTCTGCATCAGCCGTTCTAGGGCATGGCCATTCGGACGCTACAACACTCCCTCACTGTCCTGGAACATTTGGATCTCGACCTTGGGCCTTCGTCACGGTGTTGCTCTATGCCGCCGCATGGCTGTTATTCGATCCAGACAGCCTGGACATGCACGGGATTGCCACGCTGATGGTCTGGATGATGACCCTGTTCATACGGCGCGCGGAGTACCGGGACACCCTAGCGACGCAAGCGAAGCTGGATGAACTCCTTGCGTCGATCAGCACTGCTCGGCATGATCTCGCCCAGATCGACGAACAAGAGCCCGAAGACATCGAAAGTCACCGAGCTGCGGCGCGCAAGGACGATTGAGCATTGGCCTCGAGACATCAGATTACCGCCGCTTCCTTGCGCCGCTTCGCCTCTTGATGGCGCCGCGGCTCGTTGCTCGACTGGCGGGGGAAGGCCCCCCGATTGAGCACTCGCGGGAACAAAAGGTCGTGTCCGCCTGTTAGATCGCATCTCCAACAACG